>DATADI010000113.1:0-23302 GCA_036258615.1 Thermomonospora sp.
AGCCGGAGGGGCGACGTCACAGCCCGGGTCCGGAATTCTCCGAACGAACGCTCGTAGGGTCGGAGCATGGAGATTCCTGAGGTGTTCCGCAAGCGGCTGACCGACGCCGAAGTGATCTGGCTGACGACCGTGGGGGCCGACGGGACCCCACAGCCGAACCCTGTCTGGTTCCACTGGGAGGGCGAGAGCGTGTTGACGTTCAGCCGGGCCGATGCCAGGAGACTCGATCACATACGGCAGCGCCCTCGGGTCTCGCTCCATCTCAACAGCACCCACACGGGCGGTGAGGTCACTGTGTTGACCGGCACCGCGGCGGTGATCGACGGGTCCCCCATGGACTTCCCTGACTACGTCGCGAAGTACCGGCCGGAGATGGAACGCCTGCGAGGCAGCGTGGAGGACTTCGCCAAGGAATACTCCGTCCCCATGCGTATCTTCCTCAGTGGCGTGCGCGGCTTCTAGGGTCAGGCCAACCGTCGCGCCGACGCTTCGGTCCACGTCGCGACGGGTCGGCGAAGCGGCGTTCGGCGCAGGGTGATGCCCTGCCGCCGCAGCCCGTGATCGGTCTTGGCCCGGCGACGGGCGACCGGCGACCGCAGTGACCGTGGCGACCAGCGCGAGCAGCGCCCCGGCGGGACGACGTGAACACCGCCCGCCTGTCGGGTCTTCGGCCTCAGTGTCGGGTTACCAGTCTGAGCGCATGGTGTCGCGACGGCTCCGGCAGCCAGCGCGGTGGCCCGTCGGCACATCCACCCGCTCCCCTCAGCGCGGCGATTCGCCGCCGCCCACTCCAACTGTGAGCCGACACCCGCACCGGCCCGGACCGCGAACCAGTTCCGACCGAGACCGGCACCCCCGGCGTCAGCACCAGCACCGCCGACGCGCGAGCGGGTGGACGCGCGCGTGTGGACGACCGGAGACCGGCCGAAGGCGATTCTCGATGCGGCGGCCGGGTGACTGCTGGAGCGCCTGACCGCGCTGCGGCGGGTGAGTGCTGCCGAGAAACACCCGTGGGCCAGGGTTATCCGCGAGCTGCATGTGCTCGTCGGCGACCCAGGCGCAGTACGAACGTGTCCGCACGTCGTTGCTGCAGGCCAACCTCGCGTTCGTCCGCGCTGGGTGCTCTCTGGAGCACCCGCGACCGACCGCGGGAGTAGGTGGGGGGTCCGCCACACCGGCACGTGGGCCAGCGTTTGCTGCCTCGGCGCACGCTGCAGACTCCGGAGACCCGTCAGGGGTCCGTCGGCAGAGCCGAGTGTGTCCGGAGCCGTACGCGCGACTCGGCGGGACAGGACCTCCGCGTGCACTGACGATACATTCGATCTGACAGGATTTGCACTCTTTGAGTGATTTTCATGTCATCATCTGTTGCCGGCGGCCGACTCCGGCCATGCAGGAGCGCAGTGGGTGGCCGACACAGGGCGTGTCTGATCAAGGTATCGACCGTGCCGGTCATCGAGGTGACCAGGCATGTTCTTTTATCGGCCCGTCGGTAACCAGGATTACGGAACGCCGCTATGTGAAAAGCGTGATCTGACCGGGGTGGGGCGTGATCGTTGCGAGCCGGCGTTGGAGGCGGCTAGCATCGCCACATTCCATTTTCGCGGCGTTCCACAGCCGGTCGATGTCAAATCATTCGTGTTCCGCCGGGTCCGCTGAAAGGGGAGTCTCATGCCGGACGAACGCAATCCCATTGACCGGCTGCTGAATCTGAGCACTCCCTTTCGCCCCGCCTCGGGAGAGGAGGTCGCCGCACGGCCGCCCGAGGGTATCCCAACGCCGATTCCGCGCGCTTGGCCGAGGCCGTGTTGTCCGCGGCGCGTATGGCCTGTGCCGATGTCGAACACAAGGTGGCCGAGGTGATCGGTGACGATTCCACCGGGCTGCTGACCGGCGCGCTGGGGGGCCGGTTCGAGTTTCCCGGCGTGGTCGAGGATGTGGTGGCCGGACTGCTCGGGCGCCTGCGGTGACGACACCGGCACGTGGCGATGGAGACGAGGTCCCCGGGAGGTCCGGACGTCGGTTCCGGCTGCTCGGAGCGGCGTTGCTGCTGCTGTTGGGCCCGGGGATCCTGGTGGCGGCGATCTACTGGCCGCGTGACGAGCCGGACTTCCCCCGGCAGGGGCGGATCGGGGAACAGGTGACCGACGGCTGGCTCGTGTACCGGGTGACGGAGTTGCGGTGCGGAATGAGGTCCATCCCTGAGATCGATGATGCGTACGCCCCTGATCGTGGCCAGTACTGCAGGGTGAACCTGGAGGTTCGCAATCCCGACGAATCGTCCAGCATCTGGAACGTCGCCCTCGAAGTCGGTGCCGACAGGTATCCGGCCGAGTACCACGTGCCTGCCCGGGGTTGGCACCTGGCCCCCGGACGGAGCAGCCGGACTGTGAGCCTTTTCTTCGATATCCCGTCCGGGAAACCCGATGCGTTGGTGACGTGGATTTATGACGACAGCGTCGCCCTCATCAATATCCGAGGCTGACTCCCGGCCGTGGCCAGATCACGCACCAACGCGACGGCCGTCGCGGTCTCGGCGTAGATGGAGTGCCCATAGGCCCGCCGCCGAAGACCCGTCCGGGGGCCGAGGCCGTGTGAGCCGGGTTGTTTCTTCTCCATCCCGGCAGGGACGGGGTGCTTCCGGGTGTCGGTCGGGGTGGGTCGGTCTCTCGGGCGTTTGATCATCTTGAAAGCGGAGCGCGCCGGTATGCTGCCGCAGGGCCTGGGCACCGACGGCAACGGGTGGATCGGTACCTGTGGGCAGGGCGCGGGCCGGTCGTGGACCTCCGAACTGCAACCGGCGTTCACCGCCACGATCGACGATCCCGACTATCAGCCCGACGATGACGGGGTCTACGACCCGCCGGTGCCGCTCCGCGCGACCTTCGCATGGGTCGCACTCGACGGAACGAAGATCGGTGAGCAGCACGTCGACGGGTACGCCCGCGACTGGTTCCGGGCGTGGACGCCCAGCGGCCAGTTCGAGGAGGGGCAGACCTACGCCTGGCACGTGCGCGCCTCCGACGAGACCGGCCCCGGCCCCTGGTCGCCGTGGTGCGAGTTCACCGTCGACGTGACCAGTCCGAAGACACCGCCGACGGTGACCAGCAAGGAGTTCCCCGCCGACCAGGCGTGGCACGACGTCGTGGGGGTCACCGGAACGTTCACCTTCGCCGCGGGCGACGACCCCGACGTCGTGAGGTTCCGCTACGAGCTCGACGGCCAGACCGGCACCGTCCCGGCGGCACCGCCTCGATCACCTTCACGCCCACCCGCGGTGGCCTCTACTCCCTCCCGGTCTATGCGGTCGACCGGACCGGCCACAGCGGCGCCCCCGTCACCTACGACTTCCGGGTGTCCGCCTGAGCGACGCCGGGGAGGGCGCCCAGCCGGGTCATCAGGCCCAGGGCGTCGGAGACGACCCAGTACTCGGTGAAGCGGTCGGCGGTGACTCGCATGAAGTCGGCTCCGGTGAAGGAGACCGTGGTCCCGGGTGTGGCGGTCGCGTTCGGGATGCCGCCCAGGTAGGCGCCGGTGAAGGTCCAGTACGCGGCCACCCGGTTCCCGTCCACGACGGGGCCCACGTCCAGGGACGTGGAGATGTCGCCGAACATGGTGAACGTCTGACCGATGCGTTCGGCCAGTGCCGGGACGCCCGTCACGTCCGCGTCCGGCCAGTGCCCCACGATGTCCGGTGCGCACAGTTCGGGGAGCACGTCCAGATCGCCCCGCCAGACCTCTCCCAGCCAACGTCGGTACAGTGCCGCGATCTCAGCCATGGCTCGTGATGTGCCCGCCTGCGCTGCGAGGAATCCGTCGTGGGTCAGGCGCGGACCAGGAGGAGCACCTCGTTGGCGGGTAGGTCGCCCTCGGCGCGTTCCTGGAGTGCGATCAGGGAGTGGAGGATGCGCTCGAACGGTTCGGCGACGTGGGTCGCGCCCTCCTTGCGCAGGGCCCCGATGGCGGCGAGCAGTTCGATACGGGCGCAGGCCAGGACGCCGGTGTCGAACGGCGCCGTCCGTTCCAGGATCGGCGTGACCAGGTCGTGGATGTGGTGCAGCAGCCGGTGCAGGTAGGTGGCCAGCCAGGGGGCCGCGGGGAACGACTGCGGCAGCGCGTGGAGCGCCTCTCCCAGCAGCCGGCCGACGTCCTCGGTGCCCGGGGGCACGGGACGTTCCGTCAGGACGGCGGTCAACCGGGCGTCGAGGAGCGCCAGCGCGTCGGCCCCCGGGGCGGAACGCCGGGGCGCCCACAGCCGGACGAGCTGTGCGTACGCGGCGGTGACCATCGGGTAGCGGGCGAAGTTGACCAGCGGGTTCTCGGCGGTGTCCACCGCGAGGTCCAGGCCGAGGTCGAGGATCATCTCCAGGTCGGCGTCCGGGGCCGGGGAAATGCCGAGCAGGGCCGCGAAGGAGCGGGTCCGGTCCTCGTCGAGCGCCTGGGCGACGTCCTGACGGCGTGCCTCCCGGACGCCCGCCAGGGACAGTGCCTCCTCGAGGGCGCGTGCGAAGGCGCCGTCCCGGGCGAGGTCCTGGATGCGGGCCAGGTCGAGGGCGAGCCACAGGGCGGTGTCCAGGGTGTTGCGGAGGGCCACCGGGCCCTGGTCGTACGGGTGGGCGACGGACTGCAGGGTGGACGCGAGTCCGTGGCCAGTGGTGTGCCGCAGGGCATGGCGGAGGGCGTCGGAGAGGTCCGGAAGGGGCCCGGGCGACCTGGGGCCGAGGCCGAGCGCGCGGGAGAGCGTGGACGCGCGGGCGATGGCGCGCGAGTGGAGCCGGTGACCCAGCGGGACGGCCTGCGAGGTCCGCAGGTGCGCGAGTTCGCGGGCGAGGGCGACGGCCAGCAGCACTTCGCCCTCGCTGGACCGCGACGTGCTGGTGAGCCCGAGCGCGAGGACGGCGGCGGACTCCAGGATCCGGTTCACGTTCGTGCGGGCGTACAACAACCGCAGGTAGTGGCTGGTCGCCAGCCGGTCGGCGACCGGGTAGCGCCGCAGCGTCTCGGGCGGCGCCGAGTACGGCCAGGGGACGCCCGGCGGCCGGTACAGCAGTGGCGCCTCGCCCGGGTTCGCCGTCCAGACCGTGTGCCGGGCGAGCGCCGGGACCATGCCCGCCGCGGGATCGGCGAGTTCCCCCGGGGTCGGCAGCCGGTACGTCGTGCCGTCGGTGAACATGTTGAGCCAGGCCACGAAGCGCTGCGCGGCGGTGGCCCACATGCCCACCGCCGGATCCTCCGGACCCCCGGGACCCGGATCGGGAGCGTGCCGCCCGGCGGCGCGCTCGTCCTCGGCGAACGGCGCCCACAGGTCCCGGGTCACCGGCCGGGCGCAGATGGTGGTGGTCTCGGTCAGCCAGATGACCTCGCGCAGGTTCCGTGCGGCCTTCACCGCGACGGCCAGCCGCCGGTGGTCCCGGGTGGCCATCTCGCCGGTCCGCAGCAGGCCGTCGAGGTCGCGCCGGACCGCCGGGTCGATCGCGCGGGCCTCCTCGGCGCAGTCGAACGCCAGGGCCAGCGCCCGGACGGTGCCCCAGGCCAGGCAGGCGTTGATCACGGCGGTGGCGTCCGCGGTCGCCGACCACAGCAGGGTCGTCTCGCGCCACCAGGGGTCGTCGACGGCCGCGGTGAGGCGCTCGGGCCGGTGCGGCCCGAGGTGCGCGGCGGCGAGGTACTCCTGGAGGGTGAGGTGGGCGAACGCGTAGCGGCCCTGCTCGCGCTCGACGAGCAGGCCGCTGCGGCTCACCTCCCGGAGGAAGTCCGCCGGGGTCACGGTGGCGGGGGTCGCCGCCAGTTCGGGCGCGATGACGACCTGCGCGTGGTCGGCGGAGATGTCGCGCAGCCTGGCGTCCATCATGGCCAGCGCCAGCACCCGCATGACGTGCTCCTCCTGGTGCCCGTTCAGGCCGGTGCGGCTGGCCAGGCGCTTGGACCTGCGACGGCGGTGCAGCAGCACCTCGCACATCTCCTCGTACAGCTCGGCGCGGCTGTGCGGGAGCGCGCCGCGGTACTTGTGCACGTTGGCGATCATGGTGAGCAGCAGCGGGTTCGCGGCCAGGTCGTACAGGCCGGGGCGGGTCGGGAGCTGGGCCAGCAGCTCGGCGGCCTCGGCGTCGGACTCCTGCCGGACCCGGCGGCCCTTGCCGCCGGTGGCGCGGCAGCCGATGGCGTAGTACCAGCCGTGCAGGAACTGCACGATCTGCTCGCCGGTGAACCGCCGGACCTGGAGCACCTCGGCCTGCGGCAGCGGGTTGGACTCGTACCCGTGCGGGCGCGAGGTCAGCAGGTAGACGTTGCCGGGGTACCGGTCGATCTGGCGGCGCACCCACTCCACGACCTCGGCCCGGCGGGTCTCGTCGGCGACCTCGTCCAGGCCGTCCATCATCACCAGGCACCGGCCCCGTTCGAGGCGGCGTTCCAGCCAGGACGGGGGCACCCGCCCGGCGACCCAGCTCGCCGCGGCGCAGACCTCCGCGAGGCCGGGGGCGGGGTCGGCGAGGACGGCCGCCTCGTGGTCGCGCAGGTACACCAGCACGGGCAGCCGCCGCCGCCACGGCCGCGCGTACCGCAGGGCGGTGGCCCGCATCAGGGTGGTCTTCCCGGAACCCGGCCCGCCGAGGACGGCGAACACCGGGGCGGTCCGGCCGGTCAGGAACGACTCCAGGGACCGCCGCTCCCCGGCGGAGGCGTCCGCCCGCCCGACGAACGCGGCGGTCGCGGCCCGGTGCGGGGGCTGCTGCTTGAGGCTCAGGTCCACGTAGACGTGCTTGGTCCGCAGGAGGTACTCGCCCTGCGTGGCGATGCCGAGGGTCTCCATGTTCCGTACGTGGGCCCGGAGTTGGCGCAGGTAGACGCCGCGCCGGCCGGGGCCGCCGCCCGTCCCGCCCTGGGGCGGCTCCCGGCGGGCCAGCCACTGGTTCAACCCCTCGGCCAGCGCCGCGAAGAGCACGGCGGCCATCGCCCAGTGGAGTTTCCACTCGCCCCCGTTGAGGACCTGGTTGACCGCCACACCCGTCGTGACGACCGTCACCGCCGTCGCCAGGATCGCCGCCAGCCGCAGGCCCCATCGCAACATCCGACTCCCCGACGGTGAATCCGGCGTGTCCTCCTACAGTGAGGCAATCCAACACCGACCGGTCCGGGACTGTCCGTGATACGGGAGACGATCGCCTTTTCGGGCGCGTTCTTCCGCTTCGCCGGAGAGACCGCAATTAAGGCGCAATTGTGCTGGTGGGTCGTGTGATAAGGGATTTGGTTAGGGCTTTCCCGGGCGGGTAGCCTGCGCGGAGTTCCCCTTTCCCCCCGGCGGGCTACCGAGGAAGCGCGTTGGCAATGCTGCACTATCGCCGCGACTGGCCTGGCCTGCTCTCTCGCCCCGGTTACGCCGTCCATCGCTGTGACGTGCTCCTTTCCGTGGCGCGGGATCTCGTTGTGCGCCCGGAGGCGCTGACCGGTGACCGTTTCGGTCTGTCCTGGCAGGAATTCGGTCGCTGGTACACGGCGCACGAGGTGTCCCGTCAGTACACGACGGCCCGGGACGCGCTGCTGGTCGTCCTCGACGCCGTCGTCCGCAACCTCGCGGAGTTCGGCAAGCGGCTTCCGGCGGTCTCCGACCACTACCGGCTCGCCGAGCAGCGGACCGAGAACCTGCTGCGGCGGTTCCTGGACCCCGGTGCGGCGGCCTGGCCCGCCCCCGAGGCTCCGGCGCGTCCGCCCGCCGTGGCACCGGCGTCCGCCGTGTACGGCGACCTGCCCGTCCGCCTGGCGACGCCGCAGCCGGACCGGGCGTTCTGCCACTCTCCGGCCCAGATCACGAGCTGGCTGTTGGACCTGAACACCCGCCGCACGTGGGAGGCGCACGGGCGGGTGGCCCGGGGGCTGCGGAACACCGCCCTGGCGCTGCACCAGCTGCGGCGCAACCTGTACGAGCAGGCGGGTCTCCTGGCCGAAGGGTGGTCCGACGCCGCCTCGCCGCTCGCGCAGGCCACGCTCCAGCGCATCGAGGCGACCGTGGGCGGTCTGGCGGTGTTCGCCGGCGACCTGTCGGCCCAGGCATGGCAGACGGCGCTGGCGCTGGAGGAGGTGCTGCGGACGATCCCGCCCGGCATCGAGAGGGCCGACGCGGCCGTCCGGGACCACGTGCTCGGCGGGGCCTTCGACGACCTCACCCACCGGTACCGGGAGGTCGTCGGGGCCTATCCCGCGTCGCTGGCCTTCGACCTGCCGTTCGGGGGCATCGCGCCGCTTCACGGACGGTCTCCCGGCCCCACGCTGCCGCCTCCCGGCCCGGCCCCGTCGGTGACGGCCGCGCCCGCCTCGCCGGTCATCGGCGGAGCCCCGTACACGCCCGTCGTGGACGACCAGTGGCCGGTCGGCCCCGTCATCGGCGGGTCCACGTACACGCCCCCGGCCGACGACGGCGGAACGGTCGGCCCGGTGATCGACGGCCGCACCTGACGTCGCGGCGCGATCGAAATGGGCGTTCCGCCTTATCGCCGGTGTTCGCCCCGGAATGCTTGGGTTCATGACCTCCTCACCGGCCGTCGAAGACGTGTACGCCCACGACTGGGCGCTGATCGATGTCGAAACCTCCGGTCTGCGGGCCGACCGGCATCGGGTGCTGTCGCTCGCGGTGCTCACGGTGGGGGCGGACGGAAACCCGGTCAGGGAGTTCGCCACCCTCCTCGATCCCGACTGTGATCCCGGTCCGGTGCACATTCACGGGCTGACCAGGGAACGGCTTCGCGGGGCCCCGACATTCGACCGTATCGCCGGACGGGTCGCGGCACTGCTGGAAAACCGCATAATGGTCGCCCATAATGCGCATTTCGACTATGGATTTCTGGCTCGGGAGTTCGCGCGGGCCGGGGCTCGGCTGCCGGTCGAGCGGAGGCTGTGCACGGTCGCGTTGAACCGCCGGATCGGCCCGCCCACGCCGGACATGCGGCTGGGCACCCTGGCCGCGCACTACGGCGTCACGCGACGGCGGGCCCACGACGCCCTGGACGACACCAGGGTCCTCGCCGGGGTGCTGCGCGGCTCGCTGGCCGCCGCCGCCGAACTCGGGCTCACGCTCCCCCTGGTGACGTGCCCGCCCAAGAACGGCGCCGGGCACCCTCCGCCGGTCCGCAAGGTGCCGTGCGCCTTCCGCTGCCCGGGGCTCATGGCCGCCGGGGGCCCACTCGTGCAGGGCATGAAGGTCGCCTTCACCGGGGACACCGTGACGCCCCGGGAGGACCTGGCGGCGCGGGCCTCGGCCGCGGGCCTGAACGTGATGACGACGGTCAGCCGGTTCACCAGCGTGCTGGTCACCAACGACCCGGGCTCCGGGTCGGCGAAGGCCCGCCGCGCACTCGCCGAGGGCCTCCCGGTCATCGACGAGCGCACCTTCCTGCGCCTGCTGGACGACGTCAGGCCAGGGGTACGCCACGACGACGCCGGACCCGTCCCGAGCGTGGCAGCCGTGCGCCGCAGGCCCGGAGGCCGCCTGGCGGGGCGGCGGGTGCTCGTGCTCGGCGGCACGCACCCCGAGGCCGCGCGCGCCCGAGCCCGCGTCGTCGAACTCGGCGGCACCGCCGCGGTCAACCTCTCCGCCAGCGTGACCGACGTGGTGGCGCTCCCCGGGGCCGCCGCCGACCGCCGCATGACCCGGATCACCACGCTCGCGCTCCCCGTCCACGACGCGACCTGGCTCCAGAGCGCCGAAGGCCGGGGAGACCCCGGCTCCGCCCCGCTCGTGCTGCCCATGGGGGCGGTGATCGACCTGCCCGTCACGGACGGTGCCGGCACCTGGACGATCAACGCGAGCTGGGCCCAGCAGACCGGCTGCGAGATCGACCTCGTCGCGTTCGCCGTCGACGAGGACGACCAGGTGACCGGCGACCACGACCTGGTCTTCTACGGAGCCCCCGACCACCCCGAGGCGGGGATCACCCTGTCCACCGACGGCCCCGCCGAGCAGGCCGTCACGCTCGACCTGTCCGTCCCGTCCCCGCAGATCCGCAAGGTCGTGGTGGCCGCCGCGATCGACGGCGAGGCCACCTTCGGCGACATCGGGGCCGTCGAGATCACCGCGGTCCCCGGGGTCAGCGGGCCCCCGCTCGCCCAGGCCACCCTCGACGCGGCCACCACCGAACGCACCCTGTTGCTCGCCGAGGTCTACCGCCGGGGGCCTTCCTGGCGGCTGCGCGCGGTCGGGCAGGGTTACGAGTTCGGGCTCGCGACGCTCGCCCGCCGTTACGGGGTCGACGTGGACGACTGACGTTCCGGGATGCGCCGCATCGGCTCGCGCCAATAACAGGTGACACCGATGCGGAAGGGGCCGCCATGGCTGAGATGAGACCGACGTGCTCGGGGACGTGAGGACCGAGACCGACGCCGAAGTGATCGAGGGCTCGCTGCGGGACGGCGAACGGTTCGCGTTGCTGTACGACCGGCATCACGTGGCGATCCATCGTTACATCGCCCGGCGCCTGGGGCCCGACCTGGCCGACGACCTGATGGCGGAGACGTTCCTGGTCGCGTTCTCCCGGCGGGAGCGCTACGACCGGTCCCGCCCGGACGCGCGGCCGTGGCTGTACGGGATCGCGACCAACCTGGTCCGCGGGCACCGCCGGGCCGAGGTCGCCCAGTGGAGGCTGATCGCCCGTACCGGCGTGGACGAGGTCGCGCCCCCGGACAACGAGGCGGTGCTCGACCGGGTCAGCGCGCAGGCCGCGCGGAGCGGGCTGGCCGCGGCGGTCGCGCGGCTGTCGCGGGGGCAGCGGGACGTCCTGTTGCTGACGGCCGCGGGCGGCCTGTCGGTGGAGGAGATCGCCGCCGCGCTCGGGATCGCCAAGGGCACCGCCCATTCCCGGCTGAGCCGCGCGCGGGCCAAGGTCCGCCGGGCCCTCGGCGGGATCGACCCCCTGGACGTGACAGAGGAGACAGGACAGTGAACGAGCTTCAGCGTATGTGCGCCGACGTCCGGCCGCCCCGCGAGCGGGCGGTGGCCGAGGGGCGGGCCCGCCTGCTGAGCGCCGCCCGGAACGCCACGCCCGCCCCCCGGGCCGCGCGCCGCCGCATGCCGCGCGTGGGAGTACGGCTGGTGGCGGTGGGAGCCCTGGCGGTGGCCATCGCGACGGGGACGACGGTGGTGCAGAGCATGTCCGGCACCGACGAGCACGGCCGCCCGCGGCCGATCGTCCCGGGGCTGCCCGCCGGGCCCGTGGCGAACGCGGCCGACCTGCTCCACCGGGCCGCCGTCCAGGCCGACGCCCGTCCCCGGTTCGCGCCGCGCCCGGACCAGTGGATCTTCATCGAGCACCGGCAGCGTTTCCCCGCCATCGGGACGCGGACCAGGACGCCGCGCACGCCCCTGGTGGAGCAGATGACGCGGACCTGGTGGCGCGCCGACGGGAACCAGAAGGCCACCACCAGCCGAGGCCGCTACAACACCAAGGGCCTGGAGGTGGAGAACGGCCCGGCGGGCTGGAAGCACCACTACCCGACCCTCGCGGCCCTGCCCACCGACCCGGCCCGGCTGCCGGACGCGATGGTCGCCAAGGGCCTGGCCCCCCACCTCGCCGGTCTCCGGGGCGAGGAACGGGCCGCCGAGCTGTACGGCACGTACCTGGCCATCCTGCGCAACGGGGTCGCCCCGCCGAAGCTGGAGGCCGCGATCTTCCGGGCGATCGCCGCGCTGCCCGGCGTCACGCTGGACCGGGAGGGGGTGGACCTGGCCGGCCGCCGGGCGATCACCGTGGGCCGGGTCAGCGAGGGGTATCTCCGCACGGAGGTGATGATCGACCCGGCCACCTACGCCTATCTCGGTGAACGGGTCACCGCGATCAGGGACCACACCTCGGAGGCCACCGACGGGACCTGGACGGTGAAGAAGGGCGCCGTCCTCAACCTGGAGACCCGCACCCCCGCCGGCCGCGTGGTGGACAGGCCCGGCCTGCTCCCCTGACCCCGACCCCGGAAAACGACCGGCCCGCGCACCGCGGGCCGGTCGTCGCGTGATTCAGGGCTTGCGGGCGGAGAAGCGGAAGGTTCCGGGGGCCAGATCGACCTGGACGTCCGTGAACCCGGCGGCCTGCAGGCGTGCGGGCAGGGTGGCGGGATCCACGATGGTCATGGTGTCGCCCACGTGGATGGCGCGGAACCGCAGGCTGGTCCGGCTGTCGCTGCCCGCGAACGTACCGCCGGGGGTGAGGACGCGGCATGCCTCGGCGAACAGGCGGTCCTGCGCCCCGGCCGAGGGGAGGTGGTGCAGCATCGTGAAGCACACGACCGACGTGAAGGCCGCCTCGTCGAACGGCATCGCCGTTCCGTCCCCCTCGACCACGTCCACGGAACCGCCCTCGTGGCGGAGGCGGCCGGCGAGGACCGGATCGAGTTCCAGGGCCGTCAGGTCGGGGACCCGGTCTCGCAGCACCCGGGTCGTGACGCCGAAGCCCGGACCGACCTCCAGGGTCCGTTCCCCGAGGTCGGCGTCCCGCAGCACCCAGGGCAGCAGGCGTTCCTCGACCGTGCGCCGCCAGGTGCCGGACCGGCAGTACCACTGATGGAATCGGTTCATCGGCATGTGCCGACGGTAGGTTGACGGCGGAACCGCGGCCCATCCGCCAGCCGGACAAGGAGTGTCGCAGATCGGCCATGACGGCATGACGTTCGCGCCCCCGCCGCCCGCGGCCGGGGCGATCGTGGTGGGCAGCTTCCCGATGGCCGGGGGACGGCGCTTCGAACGGCACGTCCACCGGCGGCACCAGCTGGTGTGGGCCGCCGAGGGCGTCGCGACCGTCGAGGTGCCCGGCGGGACGTGGGTGCTGCCGCCGTCGCGGGCGCTGTGGGTGCCGTCCGGCGTGCCGCACACGACCTCCGCGTACGGCCTGGTGCGCAGCCCCTACTTCCGCCCGGAGTCCTGCCGGATCGACTGGACCGGGCCCACCGCGATCGGCGTGCCGCCGCTGCTCCGGGAGCTGATCGTCTACCTGGCCGACCCGGGGCTGCCCGACCCGGCGCGCGCCCGCGCCGAGGCGGTGGTGCTCGACCTCCTCGAACCGGTGCCCGTCACCACGATCCACGTCCCGATGCCGGACGACGACCGGGCCCGCCGGGTCGCCGAAGCGCTCCTCGCCGATCCCGCCGACGGCCGGAATCCCGACGCGTGGGGACGGGCGGTGGGGGCGAGCGGCCGTACGCTGTCCCGGCTGTTCGTCGCCGAGACCGGCATGAGCTTCGGGCACTGGCGTACCCAGGTGCGGATGCGGGCGGCGCTGGAGCACCTGGCGGAACGGGTGCCCGTCGCGGTGGTGGCCCATCGGGTGGGGTACGCGACGCCCAGCGCGTTCGTCGCCGCGTTCCGCCGTACGTTCGGCGTCTCACCCGGCGCGTACTTCAGGACGGTGCCGGGCTGACGGGGGCTGCGGACGCCGACGGAGGCCGGGCGGTCGATCTCCTTGGCCAGGACGGTGGGACGGCGCCGGTGCCTGAGGGTGTCCAGAACGCCCGCCTCGGCGAGCCGCGTCCTCGCCGAGGATCATGCGTCGCGTCGGTGAGACCCGTAGCGGGCCGGCTAGGCGTCGGGTGAGGGCTCCACGGGGCGGGGGAGCACGGCCTCGACGAGGGCGCGGGCCCGGCGGGCGGGGCCGTCGACGCCGAGCGCCTGGACGGAGGCGTACGCGCCCTCCATGAGCAGCACCAGGTGGTCGGTGAGCGCGCCGGGATCGGGGACCGGCGCCGTGCGGGCCAGGTCGGCGACCAGGTCGGCGAGGCGGTCGCGGACCCACGCCTTGAGGGCCACGGCCTCGCGGTGACCGGCGAACGCGGTGTCGGGGAACTCGGTGACCGTCATCAGGAAGGGGCACCCGCGGCAGTGGTCGGGCTGGATCTGCGTGCTCAGCGCGTCGAACAGGGCCAGGATCCGTTCCCGGGGGTCGCGGGAGCCGGGCGCGGTGGCCTCGGTGAACCAGGCCCGGTAGCTCTCACCGGCGCGTTCGACGTACGCGGCGATGAGGTCGTCCTTGCTGGCGAACAGCCGGTAGAGGGTGGTGGGAGCGATGCCCGCCTCGGCGGCGATCCGGTCCACGCCGACGGCGTGGATGCCGTGCCAGTAGAACAGCTCGTACGCGACCCGCAGGACGTGCTCGCGGGTCTCCGCGGCGCTGCGGCGGCGGGCGGCGGGAGGGCTCACGGATCCAGCCTAACAAAGGGCTGGAACGATCCCTAACATTCGGTCTTGTGCCCGGCGGTGCCACTGCCCTACGTTGTTAGGGAACGATCCCTAACATAAGGAAGTGACCGGACATGGCTGGTCTGGACGGCAGGACGGCGTTGGTCACCGGGGCCTCGCGGGGCATCGGGCGGTCCGTCGCCGAGCGGCTCGCCGCCGAGGGCGCCCTGGTGGCGGTGCACTACGGCAGCAACGAGACCGCGGCGAAGGAGACGGTCGCGGCGATCCAGGACGCCGGGGGCCAGGCGTTCGCCGTGCGCGCCGAACTCGGCGTGGACGGCGACGTGGACACCCTGTTCGCCGGGCTGGACGAGGGGCTCGGCGACCGGCCCCTGGACATCCTGGTCAACAACGCCGCGATCATGGACTACGACGCCACCATCGAGCGGGCCACCCCCGAGCAGTACGAGCGGGTGTTCGCGGTCAACGTCCGGGCGCCGCTGTTCATCACCCAGCGCGCCCTGCCCCGGATGCGCGACGGCGGGCGCATCGTCAACGTCTCCTCGGGCGTGACCTGGTTCGCGATCCCCGAGGTGGTGTACTCGATGACCAAGGGCGCGCTCAACGTGCTCACCCGGTCGCTCGCCCAGACCCAGGGCTCCCGGGGCATCACGGTCAACACCGTCTCCCCCGGGATCACCAAGACCGACATGAACGCGTGGCTGAGCGACCCCGCCGCCCAGCAGAACGTCGCCGCCATGGTCGCGCTCGGCCGCCACGGGCAGCCCGCCGACATCGCGGACGTGGTGGCGTTCTTCGCCTCCGACGACGCCCGCTGGATCACCGGGCAGACCGTCGAGGTCAACGGCGGCCTCTTCCTCGGCCCCCCAGTCGACCAGCGCGCCTGACCCGGAATCCCCCGTACGGGTGAGGAACCTCGCCGCCGGAGGGGAGGACCGCCCACCGCGCCGCCTGGGACAGTCATGGACATGACAGGACGCTGGGCAGGGGTGGCGGCGATCGGCTGGTCGGCGCTGTACGTGGCTTCGAAGGTCCATCTGGCGCTGGAGGAGCGGCTCGGCGTCACCGGCGGGCCGCACGTCCCACCGGAGAGGTACGCCGCGTACGGCCCCGGAGAGGTCGCCAGGGCCCAGTGGGCGAACGCGGCGGTGGGCCTGCTCGTCATCGCGGTCGCCGCCACGGCCCTCCTCACCCTCCGCCACCGCGCCGCCCGGTGGACCGTCCTGACGGCCCTGGGCACCTGCACCCTGGTCGCCGCGGTGGGCGCGGCCGGCATGCTCGGCGGCGCCCTCCTGACCGACCGCGGCGGAGCCCCCTTCGGCGCCTACTGCGCGATCTGGACCGCCCTCCTGGCCCTCACCACCACCGACCTCCACCGCCGCACCCGAGCGTCAGCGGTCCGCTGTGCGGAGTCTTCGCCGGCCACCCGGTCAGGACGTGGGTTCCTCGTTGGCCAGGACGCGGGTGAACCACTCCAGTGATCCGGTGTTGAGCGCTTCGTCGGCCAGCCGCTTGGCGGACCCGGTCTGGAGTTGGGTCAGCGAGGTGTCGATCCAGGGCCGGGTGTTCTGGTTACCCTGCTCTCGGTATTCGATGGCCTGGATCAGGCACTCGAGCTTGTCGGCGTCTCGGGCGCAGATCGCCTCAGGGCTGGCCTTGCCCTCGTACTCGGCGACCACCTCGCCGATCATCGCGGCGACCGGCTGGGGCAGACCTTGTGTCTGGTCGGAGGTGACCCGCTCGTTGGACGCCCTCTTCACGTACGGCTTGGCCAGGTATGGGATGTCGGTGAGGCGGGTCTCCTGGCTGTCGTGGAAGAGGCTGAGCAGGGCGGCCCGCTCGGGGCTTGCGCCTTCCATGGCGGCGAGGACGGCGGCGATGATGGCCGTCCGCAGCGAGTGGTCGGCGATGCTCTCGGGATCCTTGACGCCTGCGACAAGCCAGCCGGTCCGCCTGTAGCGCTTGAGCAGCCCCATCTCGTAGAGGAATCCTGCCAGCCGCTCCAGTTCGCGCGTCATGCTCACCCTTCTCTCACCGGCCGTCCGCCATACGTAGACCGTAGAGGACCTCTTCCACTTCGCGCCGCGTCCGTACAGAGATGTCCTCCGCGTCCAGCACCTGGCCGGCGTGTTCCCGTAGCGTGCCGACCGTACCCGGATCGTCCTGGACGAGGGACGGCCGGTGCTGGAGTAGCGCCCACATCGTGTGGGCGACGACGTCCAGGTAGACGTTCTGCGGCACCAGCTTGTCCACCAGGTGTGCCAGCAACCTGGCGCCTCTCCATGATCGCGTGGGCAGTTCCACCATGAACGTGTCGGCGGCCTGGGGCTCGGTGATCTCTCCCAGCCAGTACGCCCAGTAGTTCAGGTTCGCGACCTCGCACCTGTCGGTGCGCATGGCGCGGTCGATGAAACCGCGGAGGGCCTCCCGGTCCCCCTTACGGGCGAGCGAATGCGCACCGGAACGCAGAACGGGCCATGACAGCGACCAGTCGCCGTCTTTCCGGGACCTCCGTTCCTCGGATCGCTGCATTTCGGCCAGCCACTCGGTGGTCTCGGCCGAGTCATCGAAACTGGCGACATAGTGTGCCTGCCGACGCAACAACATGCCGTCCACGGTGCCCAGGTCTGCCCGCTCGGCAGCGATCCTGAGATGTTCGAAGAAATGGGCTTTCTCTGCGGCGGTCAGTCGCGGTCCTGCGGCCACCGGGCCTCGCCGCGCTACCTTACGGCGAACCCCGCCCAGAAAGGACGGAACATATCCGCTGACCGCCCAGGAGGTCATGTCAGTGAACGGTCGCGTTATCACCCATGAGGACAGCGGATGCTCGGGTGGCGGCAGGGCCGCGGGCCGCGTCCCCAGCACCTGACCCAGGAACCGATCGGCCTCGAGCGCTGGCTCAAGCTGGGCGAGCAGCCGTGGCTGAGCCCCGAGTCGCAGGAGCCGGTTCCGGGTCGCGAGATAGGTGCCCGTGGGGACGGCGCCCAGGGGTCGCCGGCCCGACTCCCACCCCTGCACGGTCGTCGGATCCACCCCGAGTTGTTCGGCCATGCCCTCTTGGGTCAATCCGACCGACTCCCGGATGACCTTGAATACATGGCCGGCGACGCGGCCTTCCCGCTGACCAACCTTCGAACTCTGACCACCGGTCAGGGTTTCGCGCCTCCGCGGTGTCATCTGGCCGTCACCGCCGTCCCTACTCGCACTCCCGGTCAGTTCCTCGACTCGAGCCACATCCATAGCGTTACCAGAAGCGTACTGAGTCGAATCGCAACACAGCCATGTATGCGTCAGATCGAAATGACCGACTCCCAGGGGCGATCATGGACGAGCAGCAAACCTTGGTCAAGGAACGAAGCGCCGAATCAGCCATACGCGCCGACCGCCTGGAAGCAGCCTGGCGACTGGCCAGGCGAGAGTTCGGCCAGGAGTTTCCCACCACCACGATCTGGTACGGGCTGGTCTCCGGCATGTGGCGAGCGATGGTGCCCGGCCCTGGCGGCTGGCGCATGCTGGAGTCCCCCGAACCGGAGAACCTGCGAATGCAGATCCGCGGGGCGCTGGGGGTCTGGCCGGCGTACGGGGCGCAGCGCTGTGGCTGATCCGGTGATGGCTTTCGGGACGCGGCTGCGCGATCACCACATCGAGTGCGGTGCGCCGTCGTATCGCTCCCTGGCGAAAGTCTCGCAACGGCTGCCGGAGTTGTATCCGGAAGCTCTCCAGGGCCGGACGCTGCCCAAACTGTCCCTGTCCGGAATCAGCGCTGTGCTGAACGGACAGCGTACTGGGCTGCCGCCCGCTGAGTGGGTGGCAGTGTTCGTGCTGTCCTGCCAGAGGCGGGGCTTCGAGACGTGCGTCCTGGCGACCGATCCGGGGCCGGAGATTCTGGTGGACTGGATGGCCTGGTACCGGCAGGCGCACATGGCCTTGATCGGCCTCTAGGAGCCAAGGGTGCGGTACCGGTGGGCCTGATCTGGTCAGTGAGGTGCCGGTGGCCAGAGAGACTCGCGGTGCTGTGATCGTGGCCACTGGTTGTTGCGTGGTCGGGTAGGGTCGGCCGGGTTGGGCAGTGGACGGGAGATCATGCGGTGAGCGGCCCCCTGAACATCACCACGACCGTCGCCGGTGCGGAGCTGGCAGTGCTGTCCATCGTCGGTGACCTGGACGTCCGTACCAGTGACGCCTTCCGGGACCACGTCGTCGCGGCGGTCGACGGCGGGCACCGGCACCTGGTGCTGGACCTGGCGGCGGTGCCGTTCTGCGACTCCAGCGGGCTGAACGCGCTGGTGCACATCCACCGGCACGTCACGGCCGCCGGGGGATCGGTGGTCCTGGCCGCCGCGCCCGACCGGCTGGTGCGGATGCTGACCCTCACCGGCGTCCACCGGCTCCTGCCGCTGCACCTGACCGCCCGCGACGCGCTCGACGCGCTCGGACCGCGGGCCGCCGCGCACCCCGCCGACGAACCGGCCTAGCCCCGGCGTTTGACGGGGCGCCACCGGGGGACCGCCCGAGGATGATCTTCGAGGGTTTCACGCTGGACCGGGTGGACGTCGGCGAGGCCGAGCTGCGGGTGCGGCACGGCGGCCAGGGTCCGCCCGTCCTGCTGCTGCACGGGCACCCGCGGACCCACGCGACCTGGCACAAGGTGGCGCCGCTGCTCGCCGACCGGTACACGGTGGTGTGCCCCGACCTGCGCGGGTACGGGCGGTCGTCCAAGCCTCCGACGACGCCCGACCACGCGCCGTACTCCAAGCGCGCGATGGCCCGTGACTGCGTGGCGCTGATGCGGGCGCTGGGCCACGAACGGTTCGCGGTGGTGGGGCACGATCGGGGCGCGTACGTGGCGACCCGTACCGCCCTGGACCATCCCGGCGCGGTGTCGGCGCTGGTCGTGATGGACGCGGTGCCGATCGGCGCGGCACTGGCGCGCGCGGACGCGGCGTTCGCGGCGCGCTGGTGGCACTGGTTCTTTTACGGCCAGACCGCCAAGCCCGCCGAGAAGGTGATCAACGCCGACCCCGACGCCTGGTACGCGGCGGCCGGAGCGCCCATGGAACCCGAGGCGTGGGAGGACTACCAGGCCGCGATCCACGACCCCGCGACGGTGCACGCGATGATGGAGGACTACCGGGCCGGGCTCGGCATAGACCGCGCCCACGACGACGCCGACCGTGCCGCAGGCCGCCGTGTCACCGCGCCGACCCTGGTGGTGTGGGCCGCCCGGGACGACCTGGAGGACCTGTACGGCGATCCCGTCGCGGTGTGGCGGGAGTGGGCCGACGACGTGCGCGGGCAGGTCGTCGACTGCGGTCACCACATCGCCGAGGAGGCGCCCGGACGGCTCGCCGAGGCGCTCACCGACTTCCTGGATCAGCAGCGGAAGTAGGCGCGGATCGTCGTCCCGCCCGGCCCGGTGTGCACCCGGACCAGGTCGGCGAGATGGTTGATCAGCAGGAGGCCGCGGCCTCCGGGGACGTCCGGGCGGGCCGGGCGGCGGCCCGCGAGCGGGTCGGTGATGTGGCCGCCGTCGCTGACCTCGCAGACCAGGTGGCCCGGCCCGGCGTCGGGGTCGGGCTCGGTCCACACGCGCAGCTCACCCGAGCCGCCGCCGTGCACGAAGGTGTTGGCGACCAGTTCGTTGACGGCGAGTTCCACGTCCTCGACCCGGGTGCCGGTCAGCCCGGCCCGGCGGGCGTGCCCGGCGGCCAGGGTGCGGGCCCGCTCCAGGGTGACGCCGTCCAGGGCCAGCACCGCCACCGGCGTGCCGGACGGCTCGGGCAGGGGGACGTTGTGGTCGGCGACGACCTTCTCGGGGGCGCACTCGGTGCTGTCGCGCTCGCCGTCGGCGTCCACCAGCAGCGGATGGGTGGCGGCGGCGTCCGCGAGCACCCGCGGGTCGAGCCGGTCGGCGTCGTACGGGCACAGGATCGTCACCTCCCGGCCCTCGAACGCCAGGTTGATCAGCGCCTCGTGCTGGACGCAGGCCGGGTACTCGGTGGCGCTGCGGCCCGGCCAGATCGGCTCGCCGATGATCCGGACCCGGCCGCCGGGATGGGCGTCGGCGAACGTCCGCAGCACGCCGGGGATGATCCGTCCCGGGTTGCGGCCCACCCGCGTCATGTCGAGCATCCGCACGCGTTCGGCGTCCCCGCCCAGCGCGTCGCGCAGCAGGTCGAGGTTCGGCCCGGGGACGGCGACCGCGACCGGCTGACCGGAGGCGAGCCCCTCACGCACGAACGGAACGGTCCCGGCCAGGTACTCCTCCGCGCCGCGATAGAACAGCGCCGGATGGACGAACCCGTCCCCGTGGGGGGTCTGGGGGGTGTTCACCGTGTAGCCACCTCCACCCCGGACATACCCGGCCACAGGATTTCAAGAATACGGTTCAGTGCGGGGGGCGGGTCGTGCAGCACCATCCGGCGGCCCTCGCCCAGGCGCTGCGCGCAGGCCGCCAGCGCGGCGGCCCCGCCGGCGTCCACGAACGACAGCTCCGACAACTCCAGGTGCACGTCCCCGTCCCCGGCCGTACCGGTCGTCGCGGTGGCCGTGACCCGGTCCAGCGCCGAGACCCACTGCGCCCGGGTCAGCACGTTGATCTCGCCCGTCACCCGTACCCCCCGCTGCCCGGACAGCGGCGTCACCCGCAGCTCGGGGTCGATCGGCCCCCGCGTGGACGGCGCCGCCTGCGGGGCGACACGATCGGGCTGCTCCGGCCTCATCGCCATGCGCTCCTCATCGACACCGGCCACTGCCCTGCAGTATGCCCGATACGCACGGGTGCCCCGTCCTGGCGGAGGGGCGCGGAGCTCCTCACCCGGCCTCGGCGGGCTTGTCGAGGCGGCGCTTGTAGTACGCCCAGGGGGAGTCGAAGTCCGACGGCTGGATCGGCTCCCAGCCCTGCTCCTCCATCTGACGGCGACGGCGGCGCGACGGCCACCACAGCCTGCGGTGCTCCCACTGGTACGGGGAGGACTCCACGACATGGAAGAGAACGCCGTAGTCGACCGCGTGCCAGCCCCGGCGTCCCTCCTCGGCCAGGGCGTCCATCTCGTTGAAGGCGTGGAGCGGCCTGAGCACCCGGCGGGCGGCGGTGCCGTCGGGCTCGGCACGGGCGGCGGGCGTCCCGAAGCGCTGCTGGGCGGCCTGGCGGCTGATGCCCAGCAGCCTCCCGACGGTCTCCCAGCTGTGCCCCGCCGTGCGGGCCCCGTTGATGGACTGGCGAAGGAGGCGGCTGGTCTCCTCAGCGGCGACCCGGGCGGCGGCGACCATGAGGAGCGGCGCGTCCGGATCGTTGTCGAGGTCGTCCCGCCCCTGGGGGCGCACGGACAGCACGGCCTCGGTGATGGCGTCGCGGAGGGCGTCGGCCTGGGCTCCGGTCAGCTCGGTGGTCACGTCCCGTCCTCTTCGGCGGCGGTGGGCGGCAGGGGCTCCAGCTCGGCGAGCCGGGCGGCGTCGGTGCCGGGGGCGGTCGCCTTCGCCCGCGAGGCGGCGAGGGCGACCCCCGTCGCGAAGACCGTGAGCCCCACGGCCACGAGCGGGACCAGCAGGACGTCGCCGCCGGTCGTGGACCACACCGCGAGCAGCGCGGCGAACAGGCAGAGGAGCGCCGGCAACAGCGCCGTGTGCGGGGTCGGTCGCATGCGTCAAGAATTCCTTGACATGTGTCGGGTGTCAAGGATTCCTTGACGTCAGTGGGCCGCGGTGTGCGCCTTCTGGGCGTGCTCGACCAGGGTGATCAGGACGTCGCGGCTGGACTCGCGGTCGCGGGCGTCGCACAGCACGATCGGGATGCCCCCGCCGACGTTCAGGGCCAGCTGCACCTCGTCCAGGTCGTACCGGCGGGCGCCCTCGAAGCAGTTGACCGCCACGATGAACGGCGTGCCGCGCCGCTCGAAGTAGTCGATCGCCGGGAAGCAGTCGGCCAGCCGCCGGGTGTCGGCCAGCACGACGGCGCCCAGCGCGCCCAGCGACAGCTCGTCCCACATGAACCAGAACCGCTCCTGGCCCGGGGTGCCGAACAGGTACAGCACCAGGTTCTGGTTGATGCTGATGCGGCCGAAGTCCATCGCCACCGTGGTGGCCTGCTTGCCCTCGACCCCGGCGGTGTCGTCGATGCCGACGCTGCGGTCGGTGAGCATCTCCTCGGTGCGCAGGGGCGGGGTGTCGGAGACCGACCCGACCATGGTGGTCTTGCCCGCGCCGAAGCCCCCCGCGATGATGATCTTGATCGCGGTGGGCAGCCGGCGGGCGGGACGCCGGGCGGGGGTCCGGTCAGAGTGCTCGGAGGCCAACGAGGATCTCCCGGTAGAGGTTCAGATCGGCGACCTTGGGATCGGTCGGCTGCTCGACGGTGACGTGGCCCTCGTCCAGCAGGTCGCCGAGCAGCACCCGGATCACGCCCAGCGGCGGTCCGGGGTGCTCGGCGCCCGGGGTCGGGCCGAACGGCCGCGGGTCGGCCGGGTGGGCCGGGCGGCCGAACGCGGCGGCGATCTCCGCCACGGACAGCGGGGTGCGGCAGAGCCGGAGGATCTCCCAATGCTCGGGGGTCAGGCCGCGCCGCTCCTCGCCCGCCGGGGGGTCGCCGAGCGCGACGACCTGGGCGGCGGCGTCGATGTGCCCGCGGGTGGGCGCCGTCCGGCCGCCGGTCACCACGTACGGGCGGACCAGCGGGCCGGACTCCGCCTCCGGGGCGCGGGGCGGGTCGCCGTCCGGGATCACGCGGGGTCCTCTCCGTCGGCGGCCGGCCGGGGCGGGGAGGTGACGAACTCCGCGACCTCGGCGACCATCATCTGCATCTGGTAGGCGATGGCGCCGACGTCGGTGTCGGCGCCGGTCCCGGCCAGCACCGCCAGGCAGGCGCCCGGCCCGGCGGTGCACACCAGCAGGTTCGCCGAGGTCATCTCGACCAGCGTCTGCTTGACGGCGTCGCCGCCGAAGCGGGCGGCGGCGCCCTTGGCCAGGCTCTGCACGCCGGCGGCGACCGCGGCCAGGTGCTCGGCGTCGTCCTTGCCGAAGGCGCTGTCGGCGGCCATCAGCACGCCGTCCACCGACAGCACGATCGCGTTCCGCGCGCCGGCGCGTCTCACCAGGTCGTCCAGCACGAAGGTCAGGTCGGGCACGAGGCTTTCC
>DATADI010000114.1:0-4671 GCA_036258615.1 Thermomonospora sp.
GCCGCGCGCGCGGCGGCCAGCTCGTCCCGGGTCCGGACGATGACCGGTGTCATGAACGACGTCCCCTCTCAGGCATCGGCTCAGGAATCGGCCAGGACTTCCAGCAGCCGTTCGGCGTCCTCGGCCCTGAGCAGACCGGCGGCCAGCGCCCGGTCGGCGGTCAGCCGGGCCATCGCGACGTACGCGCGGGTGCCCTCCGGGGACACCTTGGCCAGCTCGGCGATGTGCCCGGCGACCGTTCCGGCGTCGCCCCGGGCGACCGGGCCGGTCAGGCCGTTCATCCCGAGCCGCAGGCCGTTGTCGAGCGCGGCCCCCAGCAGCGGGCCGAGCATCGCCGACGGGTCGGGCACCCCGGCGGCGCGCAGCAGGTCCATGGCCTCCACGACCAGGGTGACCAGGTGGTTCGCACCGCCGGCCAGGGCCGCGTGGTAGAGGGTGCGGCGGTCCTCGGGGATCCAGACGGGCTCCCCGCCCATCTCCACCACCAGCACCTCGGCGACCGGCCGCAGCGCCTCGGGGGACGTCACCCCGAAGGAGATGCCCGCGAGCCGGTCGAGGTCGTCGGGCCGCCCGGTGAACGTCATCACCGGGTGCAGCGCCAGCGGCAGCGCGCCCGCCCGGGTCGCCGGGTCGAGCACGCGGGCCCCGTACCGGCCGCTGGTGTGGACGAGCAGCTTGCCCTCGACGGGGACGCCGGTGGCGGCCAGCCCGCCGACCAGTTCCGGCAGCACGTCGTCGGGGACGGTCAGCAGCACCAGGTCGGCGGCGGCGACGGTCTCCTGCGGGGTGCTCAGCACCGCGTCCGGCAGGCGCTCGGCGGCGCGGCGGCGGGAGGCGTCGGAGACCGCGGTGGCGGCGGTCACGCGGTGCCCGGCGAGCGTGAGCGCCGCGCCGAGCGTGGTGCCGACCCGTCCCGCGCCGACCACGCCCACCGCGAGCCGGGCGGGCCGGTCCTCGGGCGCGGGCGACGGCACGGCAGATGGATCCATACGTCGTTCCAGTCCTCAGTCGGGTACCGGACGGTGCTCGCACAGCGTACCCGCGTCCGGCCGGACACGGGCACGCTGTGCGCACCGTCACAGGGGCACCCCTACCCCCACCGCGACCAGCGGCTCACCCGTGACTCAGGGCCTCCACCACCGAGGTCCGGGCGGCGCGCCGGGCGGGCAGCACCGCGGCCAGCAGACCGGCCACCGCCGCCAGCGCCATCAGCCCCGCCACCTGCAGGAACGGGAAGGCGAACACCGAGCTGTCCGACAGCGCCTCGATCGCCGCCCAGCCGAACGCCCCGCCGAGCACCACCCCGGTCAGCGCCCCGATCAGGGCCATGATCACGGCCTCCACCGACAGCATCAGCCGCAGCTGCGGCCGGGTGATGCCCAGCGCCCGCAGCAGCGCCGACTCGCGGGTGCGCTCCACCACCGACAGGCTCAGCGTGTTGGCGATGCCGAACAGGGCGATGATCACCGCGAGCCCGAGCAGCCCGCCGAAGATCATGAGGATCAGGTCGATCGCCTTGTCGAACTGCTCCCGCAGCGCCGTCGCCGAGTCCACCTTGGCGGTCGGATACGGCTGGGCGACCTGCTCCACCTTCTGCTGCGCCACGTCGGGATCGACGCCGTCGCGGAGCTGGACGTAGATGTTCTCCGGCCCCTGCGCCCCGAAGAACCGGCCGAAGTCCCGCTCGGTGACCACGTAGGAGGTCAGCGGGGTGTCGCCGGTGAACACCGCCCCGACCGTCAGCGGCACGACACCGGCGCGGGTCTTGAGCCGCACGGTCTCCCCCGCGGCGAGCCCGGTGCTCTGGTGCACCGCCACGGCGCCCGGCCGCAGGTCCGCCAGCGAGCCGCTCTTGATCTTCGGCTTGACCAGGGCCCCGATGGACGACCAGGTCACGGTGCTGACCTCGACCTCCGACCCGTCGGGCCCGGTGGTCTCGACACGGCGCATCTCGGTCACGGTCGCCAGCTCCGGCAGGTTCCGCAGCTGCGGGGCCAGCTCGGCCGGGAGCCTGCGCTGGGCGTTCTCGTTGGTCGTGTACTGGGTGCGGAGCTGGAAGTCGACCGGGAACTGCTTCTCCAGTTCGGCGACCCCGGTGGCCCGGCCGCTGGCCGCCACCACCGCGAACAGGCTCATCAGGCCCACGCCGATGGTCAGCGCGATGGTCGTGGTCGCGGTACGGCGCGGGGAGCGGCGGGCGTTGGCCACCGCCAGCCGCCCGGGGACGCCGGTCAGCCGGGCGGGCAGCGCCCCGGT
Organism: Thermomonospora sp.; assembly: GCA_036258615.1. Lineage (GTDB taxonomy): Bacteria > Actinomycetota > Actinomycetes > Streptosporangiales > Streptosporangiaceae > Thermomonospora. The sequence continues at coordinate 2,257 of DATADI010000114.1, forward strand.
GACCCGGCTCAGCGGCCGGACCAGCGCGGGCATCAGCGCGATCACCGCCAGGAACAGCACCCCGCCCCCGGCCGAGACCACGAACATCGCCGTCTCGCCCTTGTCCATCACCAGCGCGCCCAGCACGCCGAGGCCGAGGCCCAGCGCGCCCAGCAGGGCGGCCAGGATCCGCCGGGGCCAGCCCAGCCGGAACCGGCCGCTGCCGGGCTCCAGCTCCGACCGCAGCGCGGCGATCGGCGCGACCCGGGTGGCCGCGCGGGCGGGCAGCAGCGCCGACAGCACGGTCACGACGGTGCCGATCAGCAGGCCCAGCACGACGGCCGGGAGGCGGAGGGTCAGCGCACCGGTGGGGACCCCGGCGTCGGTCGCGCCGAGCAGCGCCAGCAGCCCGGCGGCCAGCCCGACCCCGACGGCCAGCCCGGCCAGCGACCCGACCAGGCCCACCACCGCGGACTCCAGCACCACGCCGCCGAACACCTGGCGGCGGGTCGCGCCGACACAGCGCAGCAGCGCCAGCTCCCGCATCCGCTGGGCGACCAGGATCGCGAACGTGTTGTAGATGACCAGGGCGGACACCGCCATCGACACCGCGCCGAAGATCAGCAGCCCGGTTCGGATGATCTTGGTGTCGGCGCCCCGGCTGCGGGCCAGCCGATCGCCCAGCTCACCGCTGTCGAGCACGTCGTGACCACGGGCGACGGCGGCGACCGAGGCGCGCAGGGCCTCGGTGCTCCCGGATCCGAGGACGTCGATCTCCTGGTAGTGCCGTTCGCCGGTCATCCGCAGCGCGGTCGCGGGCGTGAACCCGACCCCGCCCCGGAACCCGACCTCCTCGTTGATGCCGAAGTCGGCCAGCCCGGTCACGGTGAACGGGATCTGCGCGCCCTTCGGGTCCAGGACCCGGACGGTGTCGCCGACCCTGAAGCCGGTGCGCTCGGCGGTCCGCTCGTCCAGGACCGCCTCGGCAGGGCCGGACGGCGCGCGCCCGGCCTTGATCTCGTACCGCTGGAGCGCGCCGGGGCTGACCGACAGGCCGACGGTGGGCTGGTCGCCGTACACCTTGCCGTCCTTGCCGACCAGCGCGGCGTCGCCCTCGACGAGGCCCTGCGCGTCGGTCACGCCGGACGCCGACCGGACCGCGGCGAGCAGGCCCAGCGGCAGCCCGTCGGTGTCGGCGGACTCACCGGGCAGCACGGCGACGTCCACCTTGCTCGCCGACCCGGCGAACTTCTTGTCCACACCGGCCTGCATGGTGTCGGTGAGCACGAACGTTCCGGCGATGAAGCCGACGCCGAGGGTGATGGCCACGGCGGTCATCAGCAGCCGCAGCTTGTGGGCCCGCAGGCCCGCCAGGGAGGTCCGCAGCACCGGTCAGCCCCCCAGCGCCTTGAGCTGGTCGAGCACGGTGTCGGGCGTCGGCCGCGTCAGCTCCGAGACGATCTCGCCGTCCCGCAGGAAGACCACCCGGTCGGCGTAGGAGGCCGCCACCGGGTCGTGGGTGACCATCACGATGGTCTGGCCCATCTCGCGGACCGAGGTCCGCAGGAACGACAGCACCTCGGCGCCGGACCGGGAGTCGAGGTTGCCGGTGGGCTCGTCGGCGAAGATCACCTCGGGCCGGGCGACCAGCGCCCGCGCGCAGGCCACCCGCTGCTGCTGGCCGCCGGACAGCTCGCTGGGCCGGTGCGCCAGCCGGTCGCGCAGCCCGACGACGTCCACGACGTGGTCGAACCACTCCCGGTCGGGGCGGCGGCCCGCCAGCTCCAGCGGCAGCAGGATGTTCTGCTCGGCGGTCAGGGTCGGCAGCAGGTTGAACGCCTGGAAGACGAAGCCGATCCGCTCGCGGCGCAGCAGGGTCAGGCGCCGGTCGCCGAGCGAGGTCAGCTCGACGTCGCCGACGGTCACCCGGCCGGAGGTGACGGTGTCCAGCCCGGCCAGGCAGTGCATGAGGGTGGACTTGCCCGACCCCGACGGGCCCATGATGGCGGTGAACGCGCCCTTGGCGAAGGCGACGCTGACACCGCGCAGCGCGTGCACGGCAGCGTCGCCCGTCCCGTACACCTTGGCGACCTCGGCGGCGACGACGGCGGGCGGGGCACCGGGCGCGCCGGCGGCCGGGCCCGGCGGTACGGGGGCGAACGTGCTGGTCACGTGGACTCCTCGATCGTCTCTCACGGTCGAGATCCACGCTAGGAACGGGCGCCGGCGATGCCATCGGACCTGTGTCCACGATCGCCGTGCGCGGTGGGGCCGACCCGCGCCCCGCCGTACGACCCAGGTCGTACAGCGCCGGTCAGCCCCGGGTCCGACGGCGGCCGGGCGGCCCGGCCCGGCCCGCGCGCACGGCGGGCGGACGCGAACGGCGGCGGGCTCGGGGGGCGCAAGCGCGGGGGGGGGGGGGGGGGGGGGGGGGGG
>DATADI010000115.1:0-12112 GCA_036258615.1 Thermomonospora sp.
GCGCGTCGGAGAGGCTGGGCCGGGTCACATCCTGGGACATCGCCACCTCGTTACGGAAGAAGATAAGTCATCTAATCACTTTGCCGGGCGGCTTGTCCAGACCCTTCTCGCAGGTCAGATCCAGAGTGCGCGGCGCAGCGCCGCCCGCTGGGCCCGCCGGGCGCGCCGGGCGACCTCCGCGCTCACCACGCCGTCGAAGCCGTGGTACACGCCGGGGACGTGGTGCAGCTCGGTGCGGACCCCCGACTGTATGAGGCGCTGGGCGTACGCCAGGTCCTCATCGCGCAACGGATCGGCCTCGGCCGCCAGGACGTACGCGGGCGGCAGCCCCGTGAGGTCCCCGGCCCGCGCGGGAGCGGCGTACACCGGGGCCTCGGCACGGCCGGGCCCCAGGTAGTGCCGCCACATGTGCTCCACGTCCGTCCGGTTGAACAGGGGCGGCTCGGTGAACGTGCGCATCGAGGGCGTGTCCATCCGGTCGTCCAGCACCGGGTACAGCAGCAGTTGGAAGGCCAGCGGCGGCCCGCCCTCGTCGCGGGCCCGCAGCGCGACCCCCGCCGCCAGGCCGCCGCCCGCGCTGCCGCCGCCCACCGCGATCCGCCCCGGGTCCGCGCGGAGTCCGGCGGCGTTCTCGTAGGCCCAGACGGTGGCGGCGTAACAGTCGTCGAACGCGGCGGGGAACGGGTGCTCGGGGGCCAGCCGGTAGTCCACCGACACGACCGCGACGTCGCAGTCCACGACGAACTCCAGGCAGCGTTCGTGCTCGTTCTCCAGGTCGCCGGTCACGAAGCCGCCGCCGTGGAAGTACACCAGGATCGGCACCGGCCCGGTCGCCTCGCGCGGCACGTACGTCCGTATCGGGACGTCCGCGCCGGGCACGCGCCGGTCGGTGACCTCCACGCGCTCGTCGGTGGCGGGCTCCCCGAGGAAGGCCACCAGGTCCCGCATCGCGGCGCGGGCCTTCGCCGGATCGGCCAGCCCCACGTACGGCATGCCGGACAGGGCGGCGGCGAGTTCCAGGTCCATCACGGCCTCACACGTCGAAGGTGCTGATGTGCCAGCGGCCGAGGTTGGCGGTGAACGCCGTACGGCCCCGGAAGGCGATGTTCGTGGGATGGCACAGCACGTGGGCCGTGGGGTCGTGCGCGGCGACCTCCAGCGAGGACGGGTCGCCGGGCCGCAGCCGCAGGATCTGGCTGGGCTCGTAACACGCCACGTACAGCAGCCCGTCGGGCCCGAACCCGACGCCGTCCGGCACGGTGCCGGGCAGCTCGGCCACGACCGTCCGCTCCCCGGCGGAACCGTCCGGGAGGATCTCCACACGGCTCACCCCGGGCAGGAACGACTCCACCACGTACAGGGCCGACTCGTCGGGGGCCAGCGCCAGCCCGTTGGCGAACGCCATCGGCCGCCCGTCCCACACCCGGCCGGTGCCGTCGGGCTCGAACCGGAACACCGCCGGGCCCGGACGGTCCAGGTGGCGGCTGTCGGAGACGTACAGGCGTCCGGCCGAGTCGAACACCGGGTAGTTCGGGTTGACGAAGCGATGCCCCTCGGCCCCCTCGGCGAACAGCTCCACCCTCCCCGAGGCCAGGTCGAGCCGGAACACCCCGGGATGCCCGATGTCGCAGATCAGCAGGGCGGACGCCGTCGCGTCGAAGGCGATGCCGAGCACGAACCCGCCCGTGGAGGCGACCTGCTCGATGCTCGTGCCGCCGGGGTCGATGCGGTAGATCTGGCCCGCCTCGCCACCGCACCACACGCTGCCGTCCGGGTGCACCGCCACGCCCTCGGGATGGTCCAGGCGCGGCGTGGTGAACAGGCCGTCGAAGAAGACCTCTGCGGTGGGCACGGCTCAGACCTCCGGAAGGGCGGCGGGGTTGCGGGCGAGCAGGCCGCCGTCCACGCGGTGCTCGGCCCCGGTGACGAACGACGAACGCGGCCCGGCCAGGAACGCCACCACCTCGGCGACCTCCTCGGGCCGGGCGACCCGGCCCAGCGGGTGGGCCCTCCCCCACTGGGCGATCTGCTCCTCCTGCGGGGTGGAGCCCCGGAACAGGTCGGCGGCCCAGCGCAGCATCGGCGTCTCCACCGAGCCGGGGCACACCACGTTGACGCGGATGCCGTCGGCCGCGTGGTCCATCGCCATGGCCCGGGTCAGCCCGTTGATGGCGGCCTTGCTCGCGGTGTACGCGGCGACCCCGTCCTGCGCGGTGAACGCCTGCACCGAGGAGATCGTCACGATGGTGCCGCCGCCGCGTGCCCGCAGCGCCGGAACGGCCGCCTTGCAGGCCAGGAAGACGCCCTTGAGGTTGACCGACAGGACCTCGTCCCACAGCTCCTCGGAGGTCTCCTCCACGGTGCCGTACCGCTGGATCCCCGCGGAGGTCACCAGCGCGTCGAGGCCCCCGTACCGCGACACGGCCAGCTCCACCAGGTCGCGCATCGCCGCCGCGCTGGTGACGTCGGCGACCACACCGGTGACCTCCAGGCCGCGTTCCCGCAGGACGGTCTCCGCCTCGCGCACCGAGTGGTCCTCGACCCCGCAGAACACCACCGAGGCGCCGTCCCCGGCCAGCCGTTCCACCACCGCCCGGCCGATGCCGAGCGACCCTCCGGTCACCACGGCCACCCGGCCGTCGAACTCCCCCATTCAGGGCTCCTCACTGATCACTCGGGCCCGCAGCCACAGGGCGCGGGTCTCGTGGGGCCCCAGCGCGAGCGCCGAGCCGTTGGCCACGGCCCCGGCCAGGCCGCCGGTCGGATATCCGGCGAACGGCTCCAGGCCCAGCACGTACGCCCGGCCCCACCACGGATAGTCGCGGGACGCGCCCAGCTCCTGCCACATCCACAGGTACGGGAGCACGGAGTCGTCCCACCGCACCGCCAGCCCCAGCCCGGTCGCCGGGTCCACGACGTCGTAGGCCCCTGTTCCGGTGAGGTAGACGATCTCGCTGGGCTCCCCGTGGCCGGGCACCACGCTGAGATCGACCTCGCCGCCGCCGTCCGCCGGAACGCGCGGCCACGCGTAGGGGCCTCCGGCGCGGACCCGGCGGCCGTCCGGGTGGATCGCGGTCTCGTGCGGGATCACCCGGACCCCCTCGGGCAGGACGATGCGGTGCCCCGGGCGCAGGAACGGCGCGCCGAACACGATGTGGTGCCCCCACATCACCTCCAGCGGCACCGGCGACTCGTTGGTCAGCTCCTCCTCGATGAGGAGTTCCGCCGACCCCGAGACCAGCCGGAACGTCTTGGTCACCCGCAGCGGCAGCCGCCGGGCCCGCACCTCCAGCCGGACGGCGACCTCGGCGGGGTCGTCGGCGACGATCGTGCAGTCCCAGGGCAGCCCGGCGACCTCGCCGTGCTGGGCGAGCGCCGCGCCCCGGTAGACGCTCGGCGCGCCGCCGTTGGGGAGCGCCTCCTGCCAGCCGCCCTCGTAGTGGTCGTGGAAGGCGGCCACGTCGTCGGCGGCGCCACCGGCCACGTCCCGCGGGTTGCGGACACCCTCCGGCGACAGCCAGACGAAGTCCAGGTCGCGCCGCTTGAAGCAGAACTCCACCACGTCGCCGCCCTTGTCCACCAGGACGGTCACGCGCAGCGGCTCGTTCTCCAGCACGACGGCGCGCATCCCCGACCAGGTGGTCTCGTGCAGGCGCGCCCCCCAGTTGCGGGACGGGCGGTGGCGTCGGTAGGTCACCCGTACTCCTGTCAGCCGGCCCGTCAGCCGAACGTGACGTCGATGAAGCGCGGCCGGTAGATCGTCACGTCCCTGTAGTGGTCGGTGTTGACGAAGGTGTTGACGTTGTAGGAGACCACGAGCCGGTTCGGGGTGCTCAGCTCAGGGTGGGCGTGGGCGTTGTAGGTGAAGACGTTCGGGTTGCCGTAGCTGCCGAACAGGCCGGTCTCGGGAGTGGTGTAGACGGTGGTCTTGCCGGTGAACGGGCCCTCAGGGGAGCAGGAGAAGTACGCCACCACACGCGGGCCGAGCTGCTCGGTGGTGTCGTGGGTGATGAGGACGTAGCCGCCGCCGAGCCTGCTCACGCTGTACTCGTTGGCCACGCCGTCCATGATGCGCGCCGAGTCGGTCTCCTTCGCCGACCAGACGCCGTCGCCCGCGTAGAACTCCCACGGGTCGGTCAGCCGGTTGCCCTTGACCCGGGCCAGGTGCATGTACTTGGTGGCCCCGTGGTCCTCGACGCCGTAGACGTAGATGTACGGGCCGACCTTCTCCAGCCACGACGCCCACGCCACGCCGTGCCCCGACGGGAGCGGCTTCACGCTGATCGGCCGGTCGAGCCTGCCCGGGGCGAAGGTGGCGACCACGTTGCGGTGCCAGCGCCAGTCCCACGCGCCCGTCCCGAACCGCTCGTACTCCTGGTAGGTGGTCTGCACGAGCCCGGCGGCGGTGATGGCGTCGCCCGCCCAGTACCAGTGGTTGGCGTCGCGCGGCGGCATGACGGCCTTGGGCGCTTGGCGCGTTCCACCGGTGATCGTCGTGAGCCGGTCGCCGTCCTTGACGACGAAGGTGTTGTTGAGGAACGGGGTGGTGCCGCCCTCCTCGATCACCGGCGACCGCGAGCCGTCCGCGTTGACCTTGCCGAGGAAGGTGTCGGAGAAGACGAACGCCAGCCGCCCGTCCGGCAGCTGGGTGGAGTACGTGCCGTCGGCTCCGGTCCAGTCGTCCACCCGGGAGTTGTCGTTGCCGTACCGGGTGAACAGGTCGTTGATCTCGACGTTGCGCTCGGTGCCCTGGAACGCCGGGGTCGGGACGCCCTGGCAGGAGTCGGGTGCCGCCAGGCGCACCTGCGCGGGGGCCGTCGCGGCCGGACCGGCGGGCCTGGGCGGGGCGGCCTCGGCGGGCGCGACCGCCGTGAGGGACAGGCCGAACGTCAGGGCTCCGGCCGCCAGACCGCGCCACAGGGCTCTGCTTCGCACGAGCGTCCTCCAGAGGTTGTGGGGTGGGGCACGAGTCTGAGTCATCAGATCACTTGCTGTCTAGATGTATTGTCCTGTTCTGTGGATCTCCTGACCCGCCCCTGGACCCCGCCCGCCCGGGTGGCGCTGATCGGCGAGTGCATGATCGAACTCCGCCACCTGACCCCCGACCGGCTCGCCCTCGGCTACGCCGGGGACGTCCTCAACACCGCCGCCTACCTGGCCCGCAGCGCCGCGCCCGGAACGGTGGACGTCCAGTTCGTCACCGTCACCGGCGACGACCCGTACAGCGCCGCCATGCGGGAGCACTGGCGCGCCCACGGGGTCGGCGACGCCCTCACCCGCGTCCGGAAGGGCGGCAAGGCGGGCCTCTACCTCATCCGCACCGACGGGCGCGGGGAACGGACCTTCCAGCACTACCGCCGCGAGTCCGCCGCCCGCGACCTGTTCGGCCCCGGCCATCCCTCCGAGATCGACGAGGCCGTCGCCGCCCATGACCTGGTCTACCTGTCCGGGATCACCCTGTCGATCCTGACGCCCGAGGCCCGCGCCCGGCTGGTCGCGGTGCTGGAGCGGACCCGGGCGAACGGCGGGCTGGTGGTCTACGACACCAACTACCGGGCGAGCGGCTGGGACTCCCCCGCCGACGCCGCGCGGGCGGCCGGCGCCGTCCTGCGCCACACCGACCTGGCGCTGCCCACCTTCGAGGACGACCGGATCGTCCACGGGGACACGGCCGTCGGCGACACCGCCGCCCGGCTGCACGACGCCGGGGTCCGCGAGGTCGTCGTCAAGATCGGCGCGGACGGGTGCGTGGTCTCCGACGGGCGCTCCCTGACCGAGGTCCCCGCCGTTCCGGGCGTCCCCGTGGTGGACACCACCTCGGCGGGCGACGCGTTCAACGGCGCCTACCTGGCCGCCCGCCTGGCGGGGGCGTCGCCGGTCGCCGCCGCCGAGGCGGGCTGCGCGCTGGCGGCCCAGGTCATCGGGCATCCGGGGGCACTGCTGCCCCCACGGTGACCCGCCGTTTCCGCCCGTTCTCCCCCGGTAGGGCGGGGGTGCGGGCAAACCCACGCGCGGCGAAGCGTCACGACGCGCACGACAGGCGGTAGTTTCGAAGGAGGCGCGCCCCAGCAAGGGAGAACTGTGACCGAGGAAACCACTGCCATGCCAGCCGAGATGCCGGCCCAGACCAGAGCGGCCGTCCGCGACGTGGTGACCGTCAGGTTGCCCGCCGACAGCGCGTACCTTTCGGTGCTGCGCACCGCGACGGCGGGCCTGGCCGCTCGGCTGGACTTCACGCTGGACGAGATCGAGGATCTGCGGATCGCGGTCGACGAGGCCTGCGCGATGCTGCTCGCCCAGGCCGTGCCCGGCACCGACCTGGAGTGCCAGTTCGAGCTGACCGGCGAGGCCATGCGGATCGCCGTCTCGGTGCTGACCGTGGACGGCGTGGTCCCCAGCCGCGACACCTTCGCCTGGACGGTGCTGTCCTCGCTGGCCGGTGACGTGGACTCCAGGGTGGGCGCCGACGACCGGGTGACCGTGATGCTGCAGAAGCGTCGCGGGGCTGCGGGGGCGCAGTGACGACCGTGGCACTGTCAGGCGAGGTGGTGGCGGTATGACGGAGAAGACCACACTGCCGGACAGCGACGTGCCGGGCCCGGCCGACGAGCGGCCCGACAGCGGGGTCCCCGACCGCGCCCGCGCCCGGGCGCTGTTCGAGCGGCTGCACCAGCTGCCCGAGGGCGACCCGGAGCGTCAGCGCGTCCGTGACCAGCTCGTGGAGCTGCACCTCCCGCTGGTGGAGTACCTGGCCCGCCGGTTCCGCAACCGGGGCGAGTGGCTGGACGACCTGATCCAGGTCGCCACCATCGGGCTGATCAAGTCGATCGACCGGTTCGACCTGGAGCGGGGCGTGGAGTTCTCCACCTACGCCACGCCCACCATCGTCGGTGAGATCAAGCGGCACTTCCGCGACAAGGGCTGGGCGGTGCGGGTGCCCCGCCGGCTCCAGGAGCTGAAGCTGTCGCTGACCAAGGCGATCAGCGACCTGGCGCAGCGGGAGGGCCGCGCGCCCACCGTCAGCGAGCTGGCCGAGCACCTGCAGATGAGCGAGGAGGAGGTGCTGGAGGGCCTGGAGTCCGCCAACGCCTACTCCACGGTCAGCCTGGACGCCCCCGACTCCGGCGACGAGGACGCGCCCGCCGTGGCCGACTCGCTGGGCATGATCGACGACTCGCTGGAGGGCGTGGAGTACCGCGAGTCCCTCAAGCCGCTGCTGGAGAAGCTGCCCGCGCGCGAGAAGCGGATCCTGCTGCTGCGGTTCTTCGGCAACATGACCCAGTCGCAGATCGCGGCCGAGCTGGGCATCTCCCAGATGCACGTGTCGCGGCTGCTGGCCCGCACGCTGGCGCAGCTGCGGGAGGGCCTGACCGCCGACGAGTGACCGTATGACCTAGGGCCGGGACCCGGGGCCGTCCGCCCCGGTCCCGGCCTCGGCGTCCTCGTCGTGGTCCTCGTCGTCGTCCTCGGCGGCCAGCAGGAACCGGGTGCTCGGGCCGCTGAGCACCAGCACCAGCGTCAGCACCGCCACGGTGATCAGCGGCGCCCCGTAGGCGTACTGCTCGCTCTGCAGCAGCGACCACGACACCGGCAGCGCGAACAACTGGGTCAGCACGACCGGGGCACGGCTCCAGCGCTCGGCGGTCAGCAGCCCCCGGGCCACCGCCAGCATGCAGCACCCGCCCAGCAGCGCCATCCCGGTCACCGCCCAGGCGGTCACCGGGTCCAGCGGCTTGCCGACCACGGTCTCCCAGGCCACGAACGCGCCGAAGCCCAGCGCGGCGACGCCCTCCGCGGCCTCCAGGGCGGCGGCGGCGGTCACGGTGAAGGGACGTGTGGCAGGAGCACGTTCGGACACAGTGGCACCCTACTCGGCCGGGCCCCCGGTCCCGGCCTCCCGTCCCCGATCGGGTCGGGGGATCGCCCCTACTGTGGGTAACCTGGCGCCGTGCGCGCCATGCTCATCGCCAACCCCAAGGCGACCTCCACCTCCCGGCGGGTCCGCGACCTGTTGATCCGCGCCTTCTCCGGCGACCTGGACCTCGACCTCGCCGAGACGGCGCACCGCGGCCACGCCACGGACCTGGCGCGCGAGGCGGCGGACACCAAGTACGACGTCGTGATCACGCTCGGTGGCGACGGGACCGTCAACGAGGCGGTCAACGGGCTGCTGGCCCGGGGCCCCTCGCCGGAGCTGCCCGCGCTGGCGGTGCTGCCGATCGGCAGCACCAACGTGTTCGCCCGTGCCCTCGGGCTGCCCGCCGACCCGGTCGGCGCGACCCGCCGGGTGCTGGAGGCGCTGCGCGCCGGGCGGCACCGCTCGGTCGGGCTCGGCCTGGCCGACGACCGCTACTTCACGTTCTGCGCCGGGCTCGGGCTGGACGCCGAGGTGATCCGCGCGGTGGAGGCACGGCGCGACGCGGGCGCCCGCTCCCATCCCCTGCTGTACGTGCAGGCCGCGCTGCGGTGCTTCTTCACCGGCACCGACCGGCGGCATCCCGCGCTCACCGTGGAACGGCCCGGCCACCCGCCGGTGGAGGGCGTGTTCCTTTCCTTCGTCTCCAATACCTCCCCGTGGACTTATATCGGCCGCCATCCGGTGAATCCGAGTCCCCGCGCGCAGTTCTCGGCCGGGCTGGATCTGTTCGGCGTCCGTTCCCTGGACGTGCTGCCGGTGCTGTCGGCGGTGGCGGGGATGCTGCTGCCCGCGGCGGTGCCGCTGCGCAGCCGGCGGGTGGTGGACGTGCACGACGCCGACGAGATCACGGTGCGTTCCGACCGCCCCATCGCCTTCCAGCTCGACGGCGACTACCTGGGAGAACGCCGTGAGGTGGTCTTCCGGTCCGTGCCGAGGGCGATACGCATCGTCATCTGAGACCGCCGGGATGTGGCGCAGGTAACTGCCGTTAACAGGAAAGTCACACCGCCGACCCCCGGATGTGACACATACGACAGCCCATACTTTGAGAAACGTTTCTCAAAGGTCTTGCGTGCCCTGGCGGCCCCCTGACACGCTCAAAGTGCGCCGAGCAGACATCGGGCCAGCTCAGGTGGCCTCATCGTCGGGACGCGCCGTAGGACAAATCCCCCGGAGCCGAGGTGGCCCGGGTGGTCCGCGACATGTGAAACAGTTCACAAATGTGGAGTCGACCCTCCACGCTGACGAAGGAGTGGACCGCATGGACTGGCGCCACATCGCCGCCTGCCGTGACGTGGACCCCGAGCTGTTCTTCCCGATCGGGAACACCGGGCCGGCCCTGCTGCAGATCGAGGAGGCCAAGCAGGTCTGCCGCCGCTGCGAGGTGACCGAGTCCTGTCTGCGCTGGGCGCTGGAGTCCGGCCAGGACGCCGGCGTCTGGGGCGGGATGAGCGAGGACGAGCGCCGCGCCCTCAAGCGCCGCAACGCCCGCGCCCGCGCCCGCGTGCTCTGACCTTTTCGCGTCGCGTTCCCGGCCCACAGGGATGCGGGTGGCCACCTTGATGGCGCCGGGACGCTAGTGCTGGTAGGGGCGCGGCCCCTGGTCGAGCGGGATGTCCACGACGACCTCGGTGCCGCCCCCGGGACGCGGCCGGAACTCCAGGCTGCCGCCCAGCTCGCCGACGATCAGCGTGCGGACGATCTGCAGGCCCAGGCTGTTGGTGCCCTCGACGTCGAAGTCCGGCGGCAGGCCCACCCCGTTGTCGGAGACGACCACCGTCAGGTTCGGCGGGTCGCTCTCCAGCCGGGTCGCCCGGACCTCCAGCTCGCCGTCGCGGTCGGGCAGGCCGTGCTCCAGGGCGTTCTGCAGCAGCTCGGTGAGGACCATCGCCAGCGGGGTCGCGATCTGGGCGGGCAGCACCCCGAACGCGCCGGTGCGCTTGGGCACCACCTGCGTCTCGGGCGCCGACACCTCCCCGGCCATGGTGATCACCCGGTCGGCGATGTCGTCGAAGTCGATCGTCTCGTCCGGGGTCAGCGACAGGGTCTCGTGCACGATGGCGATGGAGCCGACCCTGCGTACGGCCTCGTCGAGCGCGGCGCGCCCCTCGGGGACCTGCAGCCGGCGGGCCTGCAGGCGCAGCAGCGCCGCCACCGTCTGGAGGTTGTTCTTCACCCGGTGGTGGATCTCCCGGATGGTGGCGTCCTTGGTCATCAGCTCCCGGTCCCGCCACCGCAGCTCGGTGACGTCGCGGATCAGCACGATCGCGCCGATGCGCTCACCGGAGACCACCAGCGGGATCGTGCGGAGCTGCACCACCGACCCGTTCGCCTCGACCTCGGCCTCCCGGGCGGTGCCGCCGCCCAGCACCCGGATCAGCGACTCCTCCATGGGCTCGCCGGTGTCCACCAGCCGCTGCGTGACCTCGCCGAGCGGCTCCCCGGCCAGGTCGGCGGCCAGGCCCAGACGGCGGTAGGCGGACTGGGCGTTCGGGCTCGCGTAGGTGACCCGGCCGGACCGGTCCAGGCGCAGCAGGCCGTCGCCCACCCGGGGCGAGCGGACCAGGTTGGGTTCCTCCCCCACCGCCGGGAACCGGCCCTCGGCGATCATCTGGGCCAGGTCGCTGGCGCTCTGCAGGTAGGTCAGCTCCAGGCGGCTCGGGGTACGCGCGGAGCTGAGGTTGGTGCTCCGCTGGATCACCCCGAGGATCTTGCTCCCGCGCCGGACCGGGATGGACTCCTCGCGCACCGGGATGCCGCTGCCCCACTCGGGGTCGCCCTCCCGCACGATGCGCCGCTCCCGCCAGGCCACGTCGATCAGCCCGCGCCGCCCGGTCCGCACGACCGTGCCGACCAGGTCCTCCGGGTAGGCGGTGGGGCCGGTGGTGGGGCGCATCTGGGCGAGGCAGATCCAGCCGGGCACCTGGGCCCCCTGGACGGCGCCGCGTTCGGGGACCCACAGCACCAGGTCGGCGAAGGACAGGTCCGCGAGGAGCTGCCAGTCCGACACCAGGGCGTGCAGCCACTCCAAATCCGCGGCGTCCAGATCTGTCCGGGTCCGCACTAGATCCGTCAACGTTGGCACCCGACCATCATCGCAGGCCGCCGGGGCTGGCAGAATGCGGCCTCCGGGTGAGAGGAGCACAGGTGAGGGATCCGCTGGCGAGGCTGCGCGAGGCCACCGATCGGCGGGAGGCGGCCGGGCTGCGGCGGCGGCTGCGGCCCCGCACCCGCGACTTCGACGGCCTCATCGACCTGGCCAGCAACGACTACCTGGGGCTGTCCCGCGACCCCCGGCTGATCGACGGGGCGGTCCGGGCGACCCGCGAGTGGGGCACCGGCTCGACCGGGTCGCGGCTGGTCACCGGCACCACCGAGCTGCACGAGGAACTGGACCGGCGGCTGGCGGCGTTCACCGGCACCGCGGCCGGGCTGGTGTTCTCCTCGGGCTTCCTGGCGAACCTGGGCGCGGTGGCGGGCCTGGCGGGGCCCGGCGCGCTGGTGGTGTCCGACCAGGTCAACCATGCCTCGATCGTGGACGCGTGCCGGTTGTCACGGTCCAGGGTGGCGGTCGTCCCGCACCGCGACGTGGCCGCCGTCGAACATGCCCTGGCCTCCCGCGAGGAGGAACACGCGCTGGTCGTCACGGATGCGGTGTTCTCGGTGGACGGCGACGTGGCCCCGCTGCGGGAACTCCACCGGGTCACCCGGCGGCACGGGGCACTGCTGGTGGTGGACGAGGCCCACGCCCTGGGGGTCCTGGGGCCGTACGGGCAGGGCGCGGCGCACGAGGCGGGCATCGCCGGGGAGCCGGACGTGGTCCTCACGCTGACCCTGTCGAAGTCGCTGGCCTCGCAGGGCGGCGCGGTGCTGGGCGCCCCCGAGGTGGTCGAGACGCTGGTGGACACCGGCCGGTCGTTCATCTTCGACACCGGCCTGGCCCCAGCGAGCGTGGGCGCCGCCCTCGCCGCGCTCGACGTGCTGGCGGCCGAACCGGAGCTGCCGGGCCGCGCCCGCGAGCGCGCCCGCCGGATCCGGGCACTGGCCGACGCTCTGGGCCTGGAGACCACCGGGGCCGAGAGGCCGCGCGCCGCCGTCGTCCCGATCGTGCTCGGCGACCCGCACGCCGCCGTCCGGGCCGCCGAGATCTGCGCCGAGCACGGCGCGCGGGTGGGCTGTTTCCGCCCGCCGTCG
>DATADI010000116.1:0-5275 GCA_036258615.1 Thermomonospora sp.
CGGGAAGGGGACGCCCAGCGCGGTGTGCTCGGCCTCGTACCAGCCGGTGCCGAGCCCCAGCAGGGGGCCTCGTACGACACGCTGCTGCGGGTGGCCAGGGCCACCGAGGAGCTGGGTTTCGACGCGTTCTTCCGTTCCGACCACTACCTGAAGATGGGCGAGGTGAGCGGGCTGCCGGGGCCCACCGACGCCTGGATCACCCTGGCGGCGCTGGCCCGCGAGACCCGCCGGATCCGGCTGGGCACGCTGATGACGGCCGCGACGTTCCGGCACCCCGGCCCGCTGGCGATCTCGGTGGCGCAGGTCGACGAGATGAGCGGCGGCCGGATCGACTTCGGGATCGGCACCGGCTGGTTCGACGCCGAGCACACCGCCTACGGGATCCCGTTCCCGGGCCTGCGCGAGCGGTTCGAGCGGCTGGAGGAGCAGCTCGAGATCATCACCGGGCTGTGGCGCACGCCGGTGGGGGAGACCTACGCCTTCGAGGGCACCCACTACCGGCTGCTCGACTCGCCCGCGCTGCCCAAGCCCGCGCAGGCGGGCGGCCCGCCGGTGCTGATCGGCGGGGTCGGCGCGACCCGCACGCCACGGCTGGCGGCGCGGTTCGCCCAGGAGTACAACGTGCCGTTCCACAGGCCCGACGAGACCCGGGCCGCCTACGAGCGGGTGCGGGCCGCGTGCGAGAGGGCGGGCCGCACCGAGCCGATGGTGTACTCGGCGGCGCAGGTCGTGTGCTGCGGCCGGGACGAGGCCGAGGTCGCCCGGCGCGCCGAGGCGATCGGGCGGCAGGTGCCCGAGCTGCGGGAGAACGGCCTGGCCGGGACGCCCGGCGAACTCCAGGACAAGCTGGGCCGGTTCGCCGAGTTCGGCACCGAGTGCGTCTACCTGCAGGTCCTGGACCTGTCGGACCTGGACCACCTGGAGCTGCTGGCCTCCGAGGTGCTCGCCAAGATCTGAGGCGCCGCCCCGCTACGCGGGGACCGCGTCCGGGAACGCCCGGACGAAGGCCGCGTGGCGGGGCGCGCCCGGCGCGGTGTCCCACACCGCGAACACCACGTGCGCGAACCGCCCGGCGAACGCGCCGCCGTCGCGCAGCAGCCCGGCGAAGGTCTCCGCGACCTCCGCCGGGTCGTTGCGGAAGACGCCGCAGCCCCACGCCCCGAGCACGAGCCGCCGGTGCCCTTGGTCGTGGGCGGCGGCCAGCACCTTGGCGGCCCTGACCCGCAGCGTCGCCCCGACGCGCGCCGCCGTCTCCGGGTCGCGGATGGCCCCCCGGTTCGGCGCGGGCGAGGTGAGGAACGCGACCCGGTACGGCTCGGGCAGCAGCGCGCCGGAGTCGTCCCGGAACACCGGCACCCCGGGCGAGTAGATCAGGTGGTCGCTGTAGAGCAGGTCGCGCCGCTCGCGGTGGAAGGCGTAGAACTCCGGGGCCGCGCGCAGCGACGCGTACAGGCCCGACGACCTGGCCAGGCCCTCCTCCTGGGCGTGCGCGCCGCTGAGGAAGCCGCCGCCGGGGTTCTTGGCGGACGCGAAGTTCAGGCAGGCGACCTCGTCGTCGCCGGTGCCCGCGAGACGGCGGGCGGCGGCCAGGGTCGTCTCCTCCGTCACCTCGATCCGCGTGCGGACGGGCTCGGCGGCCGGGAGCGCGGCGACCAGGTCCGCCAGCTCTCCGGGCGTGTAGAGGCGGGTTCCGGCGACCGACCGTTCGAGGTCCTCGGCGATCGGGACCGTCCGGCCGGAGGGGGCGGTGTAGGCGCCGCGGTCGAGGATGGCGACCGTATCGGCGGCGACGGCCCTGCGGGGATGTCTGCTCATGACGGACACGATTGTCCTCATCGGACGCCCGCCCCCGCCACCGATATAACGCCCGAAACCCGGTTGCGGCGGGGGTGCGCAGGTCCGGGAGACTGGGGCACGTGCTGCTGACGATCACCACCACGGCGAAACCGGCGACCGACCTGGGCTACCTGCTGCACAAGCATCCCGACAGGGTGCAGCGGTTCTCCCAGGCGTTCGGGACGGCGCACGTGTTCTATCCCGAGGCGTCCCCCGAACGCTGTACCGCCGCGCTGCTGCTGGAGGTCGATCCGGTCGGCCTGGCGCGGTCGCGGGGGCGCGAGGCGCCGGGCTTCTCCCTCGGCCAGTACGTCAACGACCGGCCCTACGCGGCGTCCTCGCTGCTGGCCTCGGCGATCTCCGGGGTGTTCCGGACCGCGCTGCGCGGCCGGTGCGAGGCGCGGCCCGAGCTGGCGCGGGAGGCGATCCCGCTGGAGATCACGCTGCCCGCGCTGCGCTGCCAGGGCGGCCCCGAGCTGGCCGAGAGCCTGTTCGCGCCGCTGGGCTGGCATGTCGAGGCCGCCCCCGTGCCGCTGGACCCCGCGTTCCCCGAGTGGGGCGACTCCCGGTACGTGGCGCTGACGCTGCGCGGCACGCTGCGGCTCGCCGAAGCCCTCAACCAGGTGTACGTGCTGCTGCCCGTGCTGGACGACGCCAAGCACTACTGGGTCGCGCCCGACGAGGTGGACAAGCTGATCCGGGCGGGGGAGGGCTGGCTGGCCTCCCACCCCGAACGGGCCCGGATCATCCGCCGGTACCTTGCCAACCGGCGCGGCCTGGTGCGCAGCGCCCTGGACCGCCTCGCCGACGACGCCCCCGAGGGTGTGCTCGACCGCGACCCCGTGGACGAGGAGCCGCCGGTCGCCGACCCGACGTCCGCCGAGCCGCTCCCGGAGGAGCCCGAGGCGGCGGCCGCGCCCGCGCCGCTGGCCGAACGCCGGATGCGCGCCGTCATGGACGTGCTGCGCGCCGAGGAGGCCACCCGGGTCATCGACCTGGGCTGCGGCTCGGGCAAGCTGCTCACCCACCTGCTGGGCGACCCGTTCTTCACGCGGGTCGCGGGCACCGACGTGTCGCACCGCGCGATCACGATGGCGCACCGGAGGCTGAGCCGGATCGTGGTCCGCCGGAGGCACGACGACAAGCCGTGGGACGTGTTCCAGGGGGCGCTGACGTACGCCGACGAGCGCTTCCACGGCTACGACGCGGCGGTGCTCATGGAGGTCATCGAGCACGTCGACCCGCCCCGGCTCCCGGCGGTGGAACGGGTCGTGTTCGGGGACGCCCGGCCCCGGCTGGTGGTCGTGACCACGCCCAACGTGGAGCACAACGTCCGCTACGAGGGGCTGGCGCCCGGGGCGATGCGCCATCCCGACCACCGTTTCGAGTGGACCCGCGCGGAGTTCCGCGCCTGGGCCGAACGGGTCGCGCAGTCCTTCGGCTACACCGTCCGGTACGTGCCCGTGGGCGACGACGACCCCGAGGTCGGCCCGCCGACGCAGATGGGAGTGTTCACCCGATGAGCCGCGAGATCGTGATCCCGGAGATGGGCCTGGTGGTGCTCGTCGGCGTCTCCGGCTCGGGCAAGTCGCACTTCGCCGCCCGGCACTTCAGGCCCTCCCAGGTGGTGTCCTCGGACCGGTGCCGGGCCATGGTGTCCGACGACGAGAACGACCAGTCCGCCACCGCCGACGCGTTCGACCTGCTGCACTACATCGTCCGCAAGCGGCTGCGGCGGGGCCTGCTGACCGTCGTCGACGCCACCAACGTGCAGCCCCGCAACCGGCAGCAGCTCGTGCAGATCGCCAAGGACCACGACGTGCTGTCGGTGGCGATCGTGCTGGACGTCCCCGAGCAGGTGGCGCGCGAGCGGAACGCCGGCCGCCCCGACCGCGACCTGCCCGACCATGTGATCCCCCGGCAGCGCCGTGAGCTGCGGCGCGGGCTGCGCGGGCTCGGCCGCGAGTTCCGCCGCTCCTACGTGCTGTCCTCCGTGGAGGAGATCGACGCGGCCACCATCAGCTACGAGAAGTCGTGGAACGACAAGCGGGAGCTGACCGGGCCGTTCGACATCATCGGCGACATCCACGGCTGCCGCGCCGAGCTGGAGGAGCTGCTCGCCGAGCTGGGGTACGAGATCACCCGCGACGCGCTGGGGCGGGCCGAGGGCGCGCGGCATCCGGAGGGCCGCACCGCCGTGTTCGTCGGGGACCTGGTCGACCGGGGTCCCGACACGCCGGGTGTGCTGCGGCTGGTGATGGGGATGGTCGCGGAGGGCACCGCGCTGTGCGTGTCCGGCAACCACGAGAACAAGCTCGTCCGGGCTCTCAAGGGCCGCAACGTCAAGGTCACCCACGGGCTGGCAGAGTCGCTGGAGCAGCTGGAGGCCGAGCCCGCCGACTTCCGTGACCGGGCCCTGGCGTTCATGGACGGGCTCATCAGCCACTACGTCCTGGACGGCGGGAAACTCGTCGTCGCCCACGCCGGGCTCAAGGAGGAGTACCACGGCCGCTCGTCCGGGCGGGTCCGCTCGTTCGCGCTGTACGGGGACACCACCGGCGAGACCGACGAGTACGGGCTGCCGGTGCGCTACCCGTGGGCCCGTGACTACCGGGGCACCGCGATGGTCGTCTACGGCCACACCCCGGTCCTGGAACCCGAGTGGGTCAACAACACCATCTGCCTCGACACCGGCTGCGTGTTCGGCGGGAAGCTGACCGCGCTGCGCTACCCCGAACGGGAACTGGTGTCCCGGCCCGCCCGCCAGGTCTGGTACGAGCCCGTCCGCCCGCTGGCCGAGGAGCCCGCCGCCCAGGAGACGGGGGCGGGGGCCCGCCGGGAGAGCGACGTCCTGAAGATCGAGGACGTGTTCGACCTGAACGGCGTGGAGACCGCGCTGATGGGCCGGGTGACGGTCCGGGAGGAGAACGCGCTCGCCGCCCTGGAGGTGATGAGCCGCTTCGCGATCGACCCGCGCTGGCTGCTGTACCTGCCGCCGACGATGGCGCCCACCCCGACCTCCCCGCTGCCGGAGTTCCTGGAGCACCCGGCGGAGGCGTTCGCGGCGTACCGGAACGCGGGCCTGGACCGGGTGGTGTGCGAGGAGAAGCACATGGGGTCCCGCGCCATCGCCGTCGTGTGCCGGGACGCCGACGTGGCCGCCGCCCGGTTCGGCGTCACCGACGGGACCACCGGGGCGCTGTTCACCCGCACCGGCCGCGCGTTCTTCGACCCGGACCGCAACGAGGCGATCCTCGCCCGCGTCCGCGCGGCGATCGGCGCGGCGGGCCTGTGGGAGGAGCTGGAGACCGGGTGGCTCGTGCTGGACTGCGAGCTGATGCCCTGGTCGGCCAAGGCGCAGGAGCTGCTGAGGCGCCAATACGCGGCGGTCGGGTCGGCGGGCCGGCACGCGCTGGCGGCGAGCGCCGAGCGCACCGCC
>DATADI010000117.1:0-12454 GCA_036258615.1 Thermomonospora sp.
CGGGTTCGCCGCCGGTGGTGGCGGCCAGGGCGCCGGAGGGGACGGCGGCGGGGCGGGCGGCGGCGAAGCGGAGCAGGGCGGTGGCCAGTTCGCGGGGGGCTCGGTGGCGGCGGGCGCGGTCGTCGGCGGCCATCTCGATCAGCAGCTCGACCGAGTCCAGACATCGGCCGACCAGGCCGATCTGCGGGAAGACCTGGCGCAGCGAGGCGAACGGCAGCAACACCAGGTCGTGGCGTTCGCGGGCGTGGGCGCGTTCGTGGGCCAGGACGGCGGCCAGTTCGGCGGAGTCGAGCAGCTCCAGCGTGCCCGCGCTGACGACGACCTTGGACGAACGGACGCCGGGCACGCAGTAGGCGGCGGCGGCCGGGTGGTCCAGGACCAGGGTGCCGGGCACCGCGGACTTGTTGGCGACCAGCGCGAGCAGGGCGCGGTGGCGGCGGCGGGCGCGGCCGATCCGGACGACCGCGAAGGCCAGCATGACCAGCAGCACGGCGGTCAGGCCGACCCCGGCCACCAGGGCCGCCACGTGGAGCGGGTCCAGGCGGGCGGCGTCGTCGGAGATCATCGCGGGGACCCCGCCGGTGATGCCCTGCTCGTACGGCAGGACGGCGTAGCCGACCAGGGCCCCGATGGTGGCCACGCCCCAGGCGAGGCCGAGCGCCTGCCACAGGGCGATGCCGACCTTGGGCATGCCCCACGGCCAGCGCGCCTTCGACAGCACGTGCGCGCCGCCGACCGTGCCCAGGGCGATCAGTGCGAGCAGCGCGGTGCCGGTCATCCGCCTGGCTCCACTCTCGGCCGGGCCCGCTCGCCCTTGCCGGTCAGTTCGTCCAGCGCCTGGCGGAGCACGGCGATCTCGTCCCGCGACACCGAGCGCACGAAGTGGGCCAGCGCCGCGTCGCGGTCGCCGGTCTCGTTGAGGGCCCCGAGCATCAGTTCCGCGACGTACCCCTCGCGGCTGGCGACGGGGCGGTAACGCCAGGCCCGGCCGTCGCGCTCGCGTTCCAGGAAGCCCTTCTTGGCGAGCCGGTCGAGCACCGTCATCACGGTCGTGTGGGCGAGGTCCCGGTCACCGGCCAGGGCACGGCTGACGTCGCGCGCGGTGGCCGCTCCTCCGCCCGCGTCCTCCCGCGCCCAGAGGATTTCCATGACCGTGCGTTCAAGCTCTCCCAGACCCTTCACGCACTCCAGGGTATGCGCGGCCCCCCGAGATCACCACGGGGGGTAGTACTACGGCCGATAGTCGCGGTGTGACGCTCGCGACAAACCATGATCTACTACAAGCTGTAGTACTACAGTCCGTCATATGACGACGTTCGCGATCCTCGCCGACGCGGCGGCACAGCCCGTCCTCGCCGACGCGGCCAGCCCGGCCGACTTCGCGGCGGCCCGCCAGCAGATGGCGTTCACGCTGGGGTTCCACATCATCCTGGCCAGCATCGGCATCGGCCTTCCGGCGATCACGCTGCTCGCCGAGTGGCGCGCGCTGCGCACCGGTGACCAGGTCTACGCCGAGCTGGCCCGCCGCTGGATGAAGGCCGCCGGAGTGCTGTTCGCCGTTGGAGCGGTCTCCGGGACGGTGCTGTCGTTCGAGATGGGCACCCTGTGGCCGGGGTTCATGGACACCTACGGCCAGGTGTTCGGTGCCGCCTTCGCCCTCGAAGGCATCGCGTTCTTCATCGAGGCGATCTTCATGGGAATCTACCTGTACGGGTGGGACCGGCTGCCACCGAGGGTCCACTTCCTCACCGGCATCCCCGTGGTGATCGCGGGCCTGCTGTCGGCCTCGTTCGTGGTCACCGTCAACTCCTGGATGAACCAGCCGCAGGGCTTCAGGCTGGTCAACGGCGAGGTCACCGACGTGGACCCGCTCGCCGCCATGTTCAACCCGGCCACCCCCGTGCAGGCCGTCCACCTGATCCTGGCCTCGCTGATGGTCTGCGGGTTCGTCGTCGCGTCGGTGTACGCGGTGGCGCTGCTGCGCGACCACCGGGCCGGGCGCCCGCTGGACCCGTACCACAAGCGCGGGTTCGCGATCCCGTTCACGCTGGGGGCGGTGTGCGCGCCGCTCCAGGTGCTCGTGGGCGACTGGGCGGTGCGGTTCGTGCACGACAACCAGCCGATCAAGTTCGCGGCCATGGAGGGCGTGCACCACACCGAGGCGGGCGTGCCGTTCAAGTTCGCGATCTTCGAGATCCCCAACGCGCTGTCGCTGATGACGAAGTTCGACGCCAACGCCACGATCCGGGGGCTGGACTCCTTCCCCGAGGACGTCCGGCCGCCCGACGAGATCGTCCGGATCTCCTTCGAAATCATGATCACGATCGGCATGGCGCTGCTCGGGCTGGCCGCCTGGTGGGCGTTCTCCTGGTGGCGGCACCGCCGGGGCCGTACGGGCGTGGCCTGGAACCCGTGGTTCCTGCGGCTCGCGGCGCTCGCCGGGATCGGCGCGTGCGTCGCCATGGAGGCCGGGTGGACCACCACCGAGGTCGGCCGCCAGCCCTGGATCGTGTACGGGTACATGCGGACCGAGGAGGCCGTCAACACCGAGCCGGGCCTGCGGTTCGGCCTGTACGTCGTGCTCGTCGTGTACGCGGTGCTGGCGGTGGCGACGGTGAGCGTGCTACGCCGGATGCGCCGCCGCCCCGCCGAGGCCGCCGAGACCGCCCCGGAGCTGGAGGTCGTGCGATGACGTACCCGGATGTCGCGCTGGGCCTGATCCTGGTGGGCCTGTCGGCGTACCTGCTGTTCGGCGGGGCGGACTTCGGCGCGGGCCTGTGGCACCTGGTGTCGCGGCGGCGCTCGGACCAGGAGGTCATCGAGCACGCCATGGGCCCGCTGTGGGAGGCCAACCACGTCTGGCTGATCTTCGTGATGGTGATGACGTGGACGGCGTTCCCGCCGGTGTTCGCCGACATCATGTCCGCGCACTGGATCCCGCTGTCGCTGGCGGCGCTGGGGATCGTGGCGCGCGGCAGCGCCTTCGTGTTCGCCAAGGCCGCGCCGATGGCCGTCTACTCGTGGGTCTTCGGCGTGTCCTCGGTGCTGACGCCGTACTGCATGGGCGCGGTCGCCGCCGTCATCGCCACCGACGGTTCGAGCTGGCTGAGCCTCGCCGGACTGTACGGCGGGCTGCTCACCACGGGCCTGTGCGCGTACCTGGCGGCCGTGTACCTGATCTGGGACGCGCGGCGGCTGCGCGCCTTCGACCCGTCCGAGCGGTTCCGGGCGTACGCGCTGCTCATGGGCACGGTGGTGGGGCTGCTGGCGCTGCCGGGGGCGCTGATGCTGGGCGTGCTGTCCCCGCTGATCACCGTGTCGGCGCTGGCCGGGGTGGTGTCCCTGGGCCTGCTGGTGGCGCGCCGCTACCTGGCGGTACGGGTGACGGCGGCGCTGGCCGCCGCGACCGTGCTGTGGGGCGCCGCCGGGCTGGCGGACCTGGACCTGGACGCGGCGGCGGCGCACGACGCCGTCCTGCGGATCGTGTTCGCCGCGCTGGGCGTGGGGGCGCTGATCCTGGTGCCGTCGATGACCTGGCTGTTCGTGCTGTTCCAGCGGGCTCCCAAGCAGAACGCCGCCTAGCCCCGGCCGGCCGCGCGCCGCAGGGTGACGAACAGGCCCTGCTGGCGGAAGAACTCGCGGGTCCGGGGCGGGCTGAACGTCCAGATCAGGCGCATCAGCGGGGGCTCGCGGCGGAGCCGGCGGCGTTCCACCCACGAGGAGCGGACGTCCACCGGGTCCCAGCCGAGGGGGCGGAAGAACTCCGCCCCCTCCTGCGGCACGAACCGCAGCGACGCGTCCGCCCTGGCCATCCGCCGCCCGGCGACCTTCTTGGCGACCTGGAGGAACAGCGGGCCGATCATGTCGAGCGCCCACCACCGGAACGCGGGGCGCTCGGCCAGGTCGGCCGCCAGCGCGGTGACGTCCTCGGCGGTCAGGTACGGGATCAGCCCCTCGCAGACCACGAGGACCGGCCCCGCGTCCCCGGCCTCCTCGAGCACGGCACGGCGGGCCTCGGGGTCGGACAGGTCGGCGGGGATCCGGGTGAGGTCGCACCGGGGCCGCTCGTCGCCGAGGATCCGCTCCTTGTGGTCGAGGATGGCGGGCAGGTCGGCCTCCACCCACCGCAGCGAGGACGGCAGGTCGAGACGGTACGGCCGGGTGTCCAGCCCGGCCCCCAGGTTGAGGACGCAGCCGACGCCCTCCTCCCGGACCAGCCGCCCGACCAGCTCGTCGTACACGGCGGTGCGGGCGGCGACCCCGGAGGAGATCAGCGCGAGCTGCGCCCGGTTGGCGAGCTGCGGGCCCCGCGCCCCGGCCAGCGCCGCCGCGTACGGGTCCCGGAACAGCGGCGTCCGCCGCCCCGACTCGCGGGCCCGCACGACCGCCGCCACCAGCGCCGTGTCCGAGACGTCCCGCAGCGCCACGTCCTCGCTCATGTGCCTCACCTCACCGCTCACGGACCGGACCATGGTGGCAGCCCGTGATCGGCCGGGACCTGCCCCTGAACGCTAAGACCCGGACGCCGGTTCCCTCCGGGGTTGACTAGACAGCGCCCGGCTCCTCGATGATCCGCTTGAGGTCGGCCAGGCGGTCCCGCCAGTACGCCTTCTGGCGGGCGGCCGTGTCGGCGTCGGTGAGCTTCTCGTGCTGGATCGCGACCTGCGCCTTGGCCTCCCCCTTGACGACGAAGCCGACCACGACGCGCGTGGAGCCGTCCGCCCAGTCGGCCCGCACCGACTTGCCCGGGGTGGCGGTCCGGATGCGCAGGTCCGCGCCCGGCAGCCAACGTTCCCGCACCTCGGGGTCGGTGAACGCCTCGTACAGCCGCTCGACCGGCGCGGCGATCGTCTTGGAGGCACCGGCCCTGAAGAACCCGTCGCCCCTCTGGCCGGGCACGCGCATCCCCCGGGCCTGCTCGTAGGCGACCGCGATGCTCTGCGCCGACCAGCCGCCGACCTGGTGCTCCTCGACCAGCCACCGGGCGATCTCGGTGTGCGTCCGCCGGTCCGCGCCCCACGCGTCGAGCAGGGCGAACCACTCGTCCCACCCTCGGCCGGTGCGCTGCCGCACCGACTCCTCGGAGATCCGCGTCGGCCGGACGCCCTCCGGGGCCTCGGGCTCGGGCGTCCTGGGCAGAAGATTGCGGCGCGCGGCGGTGTAGCTCTCACCGGTCTTGTCCATCCGGGCGCGCACCCGGGACTTGAAGGACTTCTGGCGCGTCATGACCTGCTCCCTCACACGGCGGCGATCGCGGGACCCACGCTCCCGCCGACCCCGCCGGACAGGGCCACATGACACGGCATCCCGAGGGCTCGGGGCCCCCTTTGCCTCCGCAGCGCCGGTGGCGTGAGCACCGGAATCGGAGGTGAGGCGCGGGACGACGCCACCACCCACAGTACGAACCGCCTCCGACCTTCCGCAACGTCCGCCTTCCCGGCGGCGCCGCTACGAGCCGACGGGCTCCAGTTCGCGGGATTCCTTGACCAGGGACACCGGGGTGGGCGTGGGCGGGCGGCGGCGTCCGCCCGGCCACCAGTTGGCGTGGCCGAGCAGGCTCATCAGCGCGGGCACGAGGACCAGGCGGACGATCGTGGCGTCCACCGCGACGGCCACGGCCAGGCCCAGGGCCATCATCTTCACGGTCGGGTCGGGCTGCAGGACGAAGCTCAGGAACACGAAGATCATGATGAGCGCCGCCGAGGTGATCAGCCGGGCCGTCGCGCCGAGCCCGGTGACCACCGAGCCGTGCGGGTCGCCGGTGCGGTCGTACTCCTCCTTGATCCGCGACAGCAGGAACACCTCGTAGTCCATGGACAGCCCGAAGATCAGGGCGAACATGAACAGCGGCACGAACGACATGATCGGCACCGCCTGGTCCAGCCCGAACAGCTCCACGCCCCAGCCCCACTGGAAGACGGCGGTGACCACGCCGTAGGAGGCGCCGATGGACAGCAGGTTCATCAGCGCCGCCTTGACCGGCACCAGCAGCGCCCGGAACGCCACCACCAGCAGGAGCAGCGCCACCAGCACCACGGCGACGACCACCACCGGCATCCGCTCGCCGACCGTGTCGGCCAGGTCGATGATCGCCGGGTTCTCCCCGCCGAGGTGGACCACCGCCCCGGGATGCTCGCGGGCGACGGCCGGGATCTCCACCGCGCGCAGCCGGTGCACCAGGTCGGTGGTGGCCTGCACGTGCGGGGGGTACTCGGGGATGACCCGGACGATCGCGGTGTCGCCCGCCACCACGGGCTCGGCCACGAACGCGACACCGGGCACGTCGGTGAACCGTTCCCGCAGCCGCTGCCCGAGGAGCACCGCGTCCCGGTTGGGTCTGCGCGCCGGGTCGGGAGCCCCCTTGACCGCCGGGGCCTCTGGCTCGCGGGCCGCCGTCCCCTGGGGCCCGACGAGCCCGGTCAGGCCGGCCGGTCCGCTGACCGTGGGGGTCTCGTCGCGGTCCCGCGCGGGCTTGGCGGGAGGTGGCGGGACCTTGGCGACGACGACCCACGGGCTGTAGTGCCCCTCGCCGAACCGCTCGGCCACCGTGTCGTACGCCTGGCGGGACGACATCGACGGGGCGGACGTGCTGTCGGCCATCACCCCGAACCGCAGGTCCAGCGTCGGCAGCGCGCACACCAGCAGGAGCAGCGTCGCCCCGATCGCGTACGGCCACGCGTGCCGGTCCACGTGGCGGCCCCACCGCATCCACCGGTCGCTCGCGCGGTCGGGGCGTACGCGGGGCAGCGTGTAACGGTCGATGCGGGTGCCCAGCGACCCGAGCACGGCGGGCAGCAGGGTGAGCGCCGCGAGCACCATCAGCGCCACGGCCAGCGCAGCCGCCAGGCCGATCCGCCCGACGAACGCGATCCCCGACAGGAACAGCCCGCAGATCGCGAACACCACCGTGCCGCCCGCGAAGACCACCGCGTGCCCCGAGTGCGCCAGGGCGCGGCCGACGGCGGTCTCGACGTCGTCCCCCTCGGCGAGTTGCTGGCGGTAGCGGGTGACGATGAACAGGGCGTAGTCGATGCCCGCGCCGAGCCCCAGCATCGCGGCCACCATCGGCGCGGTGGGATGGATCTCCAGCACCGACGCCCCGAAGTGGATCAGCGAGTAGGCGACGGCCAGCGCGCACAGCGACACCACGATCGGGACGGCGGCGGCCAGGTACGACCCGAACGCCAGCAGCAGCACCAGCAGGGCCATCACCAGCCCCGCCGCCTCCCCCGGGCCGCCCTTGGGCTGGTTGAGGATCATCGCGACGATGCCGCCGAACTTCACGTCCAGCCCGGCCATCCGGGCGGGCTCGACCGCCGCGTCGAACCGTTCCAGGTCCTCGTGCGAGACGTCGCCCATGGTCCCCTTGAGGAAGACCCGCACCACGACCGCCTCGTGGTCGCGCAGCCCGCCCATGCCGGGCGCGAACGGGTTCTCCACGTAGGCGACCCGGTCCAGGCGGCCGAGGTTCTCGACGGCCTGGCCGACGGCGAGCGCGACCCGCCAGTCCCCGGGCCGCGCCGCGTCCTCACCCGGGCGCGCCTGGAACACGACGGTGGTGCTCGGCCCGGTCAGCGCCGGGAAGTCGGCCTTGAGCGTGTCCAGGGCCCGCTGGGTCTCGGTGCCGGGCAGGCTCGACTGCTGGACGAACATGCCGCCGTGCGCGAGCCCGAGGAAGCCGATCGCGATGATGGCGGCGGTCCACAGCTCGAACACCGTCCGACGGCGCCGGACGCACCAGCGCCCCAGCGCCTCGAGAAGTCCCGCCATGACGGCAGGCAACACCAATCAGTGCATTTCTGCAATAGATGCAACTTTGCAGGCTGTGTTAACGTGCGTGACATGCATCACGTCGCGACTCCCGGACTGCGCGAGCGCAAGAAGCAGCGCACGCGGCAGGCGATCGCCGACGCCGCGCTGCGGCTGTTCGCCGAGCGCGGCTACGAGGAGACGACGATCGCCGACATCGCCCGCGCCGCCGACATCGCGCCCCGCACGTTCTTCGCCTACTTCCCCAGCAAGGAGGACGTGGTCTTCGCCGAGATCGACGACCGGCTGGCCGAGGTCCGCGCCGGGCTGGCCCGCCGCCCGCCCGGCGAGACGGCGCTGGAGACCATCCGGCGCGGCATGCTCGACGTGATGGAGGCGCTGGTCAGCGCGCCCGGCGAGTACGGGGCGGTGCAGGTGCGGCTGGTGCTGGAACGCCCCGCGCTCCAGGCCCGCGCGCTGCAGCGCATGCACGAGACGCAGCAGGAGGTCGAGGAACGGGTCCGCGACCTGTGCCCGGGGATCGACGAGATCGACGCCGTCGCGGTCTCCGGCATGGCGGTCGGCTGCCTGCAGTCGGTGCTCACCCACTGCCGCCGCCACGGGTTCGAGGCCCCGGCCGTGCGCGCCGCCCTCGACCGCGCCCTGGAGATCGTGGAACGCGGGATGGCGTCCGTCCCGGCGCTCAACGAGCGGCCCGGCTGACGGCGCGCCCACGGGCGGGCCCGGCCGCGGTGGCGCCCGCGGCCGGGCCTCGGTTCCCTCGGGTCAGTCGGCCACCCGGATCCGCAGCCGCCGGAACCCGCGGCCCTTGTTCTCCACCTTGGCCACCTGGATGCGCCCGATCTGCTTGGTCGAG
Source organism: Thermomonospora sp. (assembly GCA_036258615.1). Classification (GTDB taxonomy): domain Bacteria; phylum Actinomycetota; class Actinomycetes; order Streptosporangiales; family Streptosporangiaceae; genus Thermomonospora. The sequence continues at coordinate 8,627 of DATADI010000117.1, forward strand.
GCGACGTGGGTGCCGCCGTCGGCCTGGGTGTCCAGCCCGACGATGTCCACGATCCGGACCTCCTCGACCTCCGGCGGCACCAGGTTGGTGGCGGTGCGGATGATGTCGGGGATCCGGAACGCCTCCTCGCGCGGCAGCGTCCGGACGTCGATGCGGCGGTCGGCCTCCACCTCCAGGTTGCAGGCGGCCTCCACCGCCTCCTTGAACCCGGGCGGCACCTCCGGCAGGTCGAAGTCCATCCTCGCCGCCAGCGGCTCCATGTTCCCGCCGGTGACGGGGCACCCGTAGTCGCGGAACACCACGCCGCACAGCAGGTGCAGCGCCGAGTGGGTGCGCATCAGGGCCGTGCGGCGCTCGTCCTCGACCGCGCCGCGCACGGCCGTCCCGGCGGGCGGCACGGGGTCGCCCTCCACCGGGATCAGCACCAGGTCGTCGCCCTTGCGGACTCCGGCGATCCGGGTCTGCACGCCCTGCCACAGCAGCACGCCGTGATCCGGTGGCTGGCCTCCGCCGCCCGGATAAAATGCCGATCTGTCGAGGATGATCCCTTCGGGCCCCGCGTCGAGGACGATCGCGTCCCAGTCGCGCAGCGACTGGTCGTCGAGCTCCAGCCGATCGGTACGCCCGTGCCGGTATGTGCTCATGCTCGTCACTGTAGGGCCGCGCCCGTGCCGGCCTTCTGGTTCGCGGTCGACACATGGAGGGCGTACGGCGGTGCCCCGACTCGTCTGGAGCGTCCTGGCGGCGCTGGTCCTGCTCTGCGGGTGCAGCGGCACGCAGACTCCGGCGGCCCGCAAGAGCCCCCGGCCCAAGGCCGAGCCCGTCCGGCCGCACGCCCCGGTGGTGTTCATGCTGGGCGACAGCTACACCGCGGGCATCCCGTCCGTCCCGCCCGAGGAGACCTACGCCGCCGAGACCGCGCGGCGGCTGGGCTGGCAGGTGGTGATCGCCGGGTACGCCGGGACGGGGTTCGTCGCGCGGGGCCGCGTCGGCAAGGACTTCGCGGCGCTGTTCCACGCCCAGCTGGCCTGGCGGCCCGCCCCCGACATGGTCGTGGTGTCCGGGGGCCACAACGACAGGTACCCGCCCGCCCGGGTGCGCGGCGCCGCCGACCGGCTGCTGCGCGACATCCGGACCCGGTGGCCCCGGTCGCAGGTGGTGCTGATGGGCCCGCTGTGGGGCGGCGACCCGCCGCAGCGCGCGCTGCTGATCCGGGACGTCCTGCGCGACGCCGCCCGCACCCACCAGGTGCCGTTCGTGGATCCGCTGGCCGGGCGGTGGATCACCGGGCACATCCGCCGCGACACCGGCAACGCCCGCCGCTACATCCTCAGGGACGGCACGCACCCGAACGCGGCGGGCAACCGCTACCTCGCCGACCGGCTCGTCACCGAGCTGCGCGCCCTCGGGCTGGACCGCCCCGTCCTCGGCCGGACGCACGTCCGCGGGCGGCACGGGCAGCCCGCGCAGCCCGGCCAGCGCACGCCGCGGGCGTCCCAGCGCCGCCCGGACGGGATGCCCCGGCCCTGAGCGCCCGGATCACCAGGGGCCGTACGGGCCCATGTTGCGGTTGTCGCCCCGCCCCCGGCCGCGGTAGTGGGCCACGGCGGGCTTGACGTCGGCCATGTAGATCGCGGCGACCAGGAACGCGGCGATCGGCAGGATCGTGAGCAGGTGCAGCACCCGGCCCGCCCCGCCGAGCCCGACGACGGTGGCCACGACCAGCAGGATCACCCACAGCTTCTTGGTCTGCTTGTCGGCGGCGGTGTACGCCCCGGCGGGCACGCGGACGGCGTCGACCAGGGCCCACACCTCGAACGCGAACGCCGCGATCGCCAGGATCCAGAAGAACGTGTCCAACCCTTGGTTCACCAGAGACCACCACTTTCGCCGAGCCGGTCGGCGCCGCGACCCGACGCCACAGGGATCTCCCGCCCTACCCTATGCGGGATCGGGGCCCGTCGGCACGGACGCGGCGGGCCCGGCCGGGTGTCCCGGCCGGGCCCGTCACAGGCCGGGACGTCAGTCGCCGACCTTCTTGCTCGCGTCGCCCGCCGCGCGGGTGGCGGCGCGGGCGGTCTTCCGGGCCTCGCCCACGGCGGCCTTGGTGCGCCGCTGGGTGCGCTTGGCGCTCTCCTGGAGCTCCTGCGTGGCGGCCTGGTTCTCGACCCGCGTGACGACCTTCTTGCCCCGCTCGGCCAGCTCGTCGATGACCTCGACGGTGCGGGTGGAGAAGTGGTTCACGTAGGCCACCGCCGCGCCGGGCAGGTCGCGGACCTCGACCCGCCCCTGCAGCCGGGTGACGTTCTCGCGGACCTCGCCCTGCAGCCGGGTGAGGTTCTGCCGGAAGTCGTCCTGGAGCCGGGTGACCTGCTCGGGGACCTCGCGGAGCTTCTCCACCGCCAGGTCGCCGGCGCCGGCCATGGTGTACACGGCCTTGTTGTCGCGGAGCCGTTCGGCAAGCGTCATGCTCGTCGTCCTTTCCTAGCTGTCGTCGTGCCTCGTCTCGCCGGGGACGTCCGCGCCCGCCTCCCCCTCCGCGGGCCACGTCCGCGCGGCCTCGTTCTCTTTGCGGAACGACTCGTAGATGTCCATGAGGACCTGCTTCTGCCGTTCCGTCAGGATCAGGTCGGCCCGGATCGCCGCCTGCACGTCGGTGTCGGCCTCCCGGTCCTCCAGGATCCCGGCCTGGACGTACAGCGCCTCGGCGGAGATCCGCAGGCCCTTGGCGATCTGCTGCAGGATCTCCGCGCTCGGCCTGCGCAGCCCGCGCTCGATCTGGCTCAGGTACGGGTTGGAGATGCCCGACACGTCCGCCAGCTGCCGCAGCGAGATCTTCGCCCGCTGCCGCTGCTCACGGATGTACTCCCCGATCGAGCCGACCTTCGAACCCGTCATGTTCCCCACCCTGCGTCATGGTGCTTGCAATTGCAAGCACCCTTGCTAGCACTTGACCGTGAGCCCGGCCACAGCCGTCCTGTAAGCGTGCAGGGGACCGGAGGCTCCCGATCCGTCACACTGTGGCACGTGACGGAGCACGGGACGGGCCACGAGGCGGAGCACGGGACGGGCCACGGGGCGGAATGGCGGATCGCGGAGTTCCGCGAGGTGCGGGAGCTGGGCCGGGGCGGCCAGGGCCGGGTGGTGCTGGCGGTCCACGAGCGGTCCGGGACCCCGGTGGCGATCAAGTACCTGGCCGCCGGGGCCGATCCGGCCGACCGGGAGCTGTACCGGCACGAGGCGCGGATGCTGGCGCAGGTCGGCAGCCCCCACGTGGCCCGGCTGTACCGGCTGGTGGAGAGCGGGCAGGGGACCGCGATCATCATGGAGGCGGTCAACGGGGCCTCGCTGAAGGAGGTGCTGGCCCGGCACCGGGCGCTGGAGCCGGAGGCGGCGCTGACCGTGCTCAAGGGGTCGCTGCTCGGGCTGGCCGCCGCGCACGCGGTCGGGGTCGTGCACCGCGACTACAAGCCCGCGAACGTGATCGTCCCCGCCGACGGGCGCAGCCGGCTGATCGACTTCGGCATCGCGGTCGCGGCGGGCACCGCGTCCCGGTCGGGGACCCCGGCGTACATGGCGCCCGAGCAGTGGGAGGGCGAGCCCGCCACCCCCGCCACCGACGTGTACGCCGCCACCTGCGTGTTCTTCGAGGCCGTCACGGGCCGCCGCCCCTACTCGGCCGCCGACCGGGCCGCCCTGATGCACGGGCACCTGCTGCAGCCGGTGCCGCTGGAGGCCCTTCCGGAGCCGCTGCGGCCCCTGGTCGCCCGGGGCATGGCCAAGCGGCCCGAGCAGCGGCCGTTCGGCGCCGCCGCGTTCGTGGACGAG
>DATADI010000118.1:0-12257 GCA_036258615.1 Thermomonospora sp.
ACGTGCTGCTCCTCCAGTTTGGCCAGGGCCAGCTCCACCATCCCGACCGCCCCCTCCACGATGCGCTGGCGGGCGGCCACCACCGCACCGGCCTGCTGGCGGCGCAGCATGGACTGGGCGATCTCCGGAGCGTAGGCCAGCCGGTTGATCCGGGACTCGATGATCCGCACCCCGGCCGAGGCGACCCGGGCCCCGATCTCCTCCGACAGCCGGCCGGTGATCTCGTCGGCGTTCTCCCGCAGCGACACCCGGTCGGCGGCGTCGTAGGGGAAGCTGCCCGCGATGTGCCGCACCGCCGCCTCGGTCTGGAACGCCACGAACTCCACGAAGTCGTCCACCGCGAAGCACGCCCGCGCGGTGTCCTCCACCTGCCAGACCACCACGGCGGAGATCTCGATCGGGTTGCCGTCCAGGTCGTTGACCTTGGCGAGCCCGGTCTCGTGGTTGCGGATCCGGGTGGAGACCCGGCGCCGCACGGTCAGCGGGTTCACCCAGCGCAGCCCGTCCCGGCGGACCGTGCCGCTGTAGGCCGCGCCGACCAGCTGGAGTACCCGCGCCTCGTTGGGCGCCACGAACGTCAGCCCCCCGGCGAGCACCAGCGCCGCCAGCCCGGCCAGGGCGCCCGCCGCCATCATCGCGATGCCCGGGGCCTCCAGCGTCGCCACGCCCCCGGCGACCAGCGCCGTCCCGGCCAGCAACAGGATCACGGCCACTCCCAGCATCGCCCAGCCGTTCAGGTCCCGCGCGGGCCGCTCCGAGACGGAGGGCTCCGGCAGGGTCGGGTTCGCGGTGGTCGCTTCCATCATGTCTCCTTCGTCCGATGGCATCAATCTAGCAAAGTGATATCACTTTTCCAATCCGGCCGGATCCGGGCGCGTGCCCGCACGTCCGGCGGGCAGGGGCAGGGCATGCCCAGGTGTCTGTTGTGGTGCGAATGTCCGGGTCGGGATGGCAGGGTGAGAACATGTGCCGACTGTTCGGGATGACCACCGGAGGGCCTCGCGTCCAGGCGGCGTTCTGGCTGCTGGACGCCCCGCAGAGCCTCAAGGAGCAGAGCCGCCGGATGCCGCACGGCGTCGGGCTGGGCTGGTTCTCGCTGGGCGACGAGCCGGTGCGCGACCGCGCGCCCCTGCCCGCCTTCGAGAACACCGACTTCGCGCTCACGGCCCGCCACATCGTCTCCCACACGTTCGTGTCGCACGTGCGGTACGCCTCCACGGGCGAGGTGGACGTCCACAACTGCCACCCGTTCGACATGTACGACCGGCTGTTCGCCCACAACGGCGTCGTGAAGGGCCTGGACGTGCTGGGGTCGTGGCTGACCGACGTGGACCGGGTCCTCATCGAGGGCGAGACCGACTCCGAGATGGTCTTCGCCTACATCACCTCGGAGATCCGGCGCTGCGGCGACACCACCACCGGGCTCATCGAGGCGGTCCGCCGCATCAGCGCCGAACTGCCGCTCTACTCCCTCAACATCCTCCTCGCCGAGGCGCACCGCATCTGGGCCCTGCGCTACCCCGAGTCGAACGAGCTGTGGGTGCTCCCGCCCAAGGGCGAGGGCATCGGCGGTGTGCGCCACCTGGAGTCGCCGCACGAGCCCGGCGCCGTGGACCTGTCCAGCCCGGGGCACTCGGTCCCCGCGTACGTCGTCGCCAGTGAGCCGATGGACGACGACCCCGGCTGGCGGCTTCTGGAGCCCGGCGAGCTGCTCATCATCGACGGCCTGAAGGAGGAGTCCCGCTTCCCCTTCGACGCGCCGCGCTTCCAGCTCACCGAGGCGGACCTGTCGGCGAAGGAGGCCGCGTCCCAGGAGCACGCCGCCTGACGCGTCCGACGCGCGTCCGACGCGCGTCCGACGCGTGCGCGACGGAAATGTCGGTGCCGCTGAGTACAGTGTGCCGCGTCCGTTATGACCGCTTATCCGGAGACCGGGGACTCATGGACCGCGAACTCACCTTGATGGCCGTACACGCCCACCCTGACGACGAGGTCTTCGGCACCGGAGGGGCCTTCGTGCGCTACGCGGGGGAGGGCGTCAGGACCGTCCTCGTCACCTGCACCAACGGCGAGCAGGGCGACGGGCCCGGCGGCGTCAAGCCCGGCGACCCCGGCCACGACGAGCAGGACGTCAGCACCCGCCGCCTCGGCGAGCTGCGCGAGTCCGCCGCCCACCTGAGCATCGAGACCGTCGAGCTGCTGGGCTATCGCGACTCCGGCATGGACGGCTGGGAGACCAACCACGCCCCCGACGCGTTCGCCAACATCCCCGTCGAGGACGCCGCCCGCCGCCTGGCCGCCCTCATGGAGCGTTACCGGCCGCAGGTCGTCGTCACCTACGACGAGTTCGGCGGGTACGGCCACCCCGACCACATCCAGGCCCACCGCATCGCGGTGGCCGCCACGGAGCTGACCGGCATCCCCGACAAGCTCTACTACACCGCCATCCCCCGCTCCGGCATCGCCGAGATGTTCGCCTACGCCAAGGAGCAGGGCATCGACATGGGCGAGGACGAGACGCCCGACGACTTCGGCACCCCGGACGAGCTCATCACCACCAGCCTGGACGTCTCCGCCTACATCGAGCACAAGCGCAAGGCCCTCCAGGCCCACGCCAGCCAGGGCGACAGCATGTTCCTCTTCCAGCTCCCCGAGGAGATCCAGGCCCGCATCCTGGGGCAGGAACACTTCGTCCGCCACTTCTCCCGCGTCGAGGTCACCGCCCATGAGGACGACCTCTTCACCGGGCTGCGCTGACCCGTCAGGGGAGCAGCGCGGGCAGTTCCTCCGCGTGGCGGCCGAGGTAGTCGGCGAGGGGAGCGGGGAACAGGTCGATGGCCTCGATCGCCGCTTCCGTGCAGGGCACGCGGACGACCTCGTAGCTGCCCCTGGACGGGTCGTCGAACTCCGGGCCGTGCCGCCGCGACAGGTCCAGTGACGTCAGACGGCAGACGTAGAACGTGCTCACGTAGTGCAGGCCCAGGGTCTGCTCGGCGTAGGCGAACACCTGGCGCATCGGCCCGGCGACGGCCCCCAGTTCCTCGTCCAGCTCCCTGCGCAACGCCGCCTCGGGGCTTTCGTCGTCGGGCTCGACCGCACCTCCCGGGGTGGACCAGTACGGTTCGAGCCCCGGCTTGACGCGGTGGAAGAGCACCAGGTCGTCGTTGTCGTCCAGCAGCAGTGCCCGCACCGCGTGCCGGACGCGAGGCGTGACCTCGCGGGCCTCACGCGGGCCCTGGCGGAGCAGGACGCGCCCGGTGAACCCGCCCCGCTCGGCGGCCTTCTCCGCACGCAGCCGCTCCAGCTCGGCGGGGTCCATCCCGTGCGCGCTCGCCAGGGCGCGCACCACTTCGAGGACGTCGGCCAGTTCCGCCGGGTCCCCGTCGGCGACGTACTCCCCGGCCTCCTCGTACAGCTTGGCCCGAAGCGCCGCGAGGTACTCCGCCTCGTCGGCCGTCCGGGTCTCCGGGTGGCCGCCCGCCGCCTCGATGATCTCCGGGATCCGGTCACGGACCAGCTTTTCGGTCCGTCCGCCCCGGCGGGTCGGGTGGTGGGTCATCGCACCGCTCCTGCGGTCCAGCGACTGCACCCACTGGACGGCGACCGCGGCGGTCTGGACGAGTTCGGTACGCAGCCGCTCGGGGTCGCACTCGGCGAGAGCCTCCCAGAACTCCTCGGCGAGCACATGCCGCCAGGTGAGGCCGCCCGCCGATGCCGCCGCGGCGACCTCACGCTTGGCCTCCTGCGCGCGCTCCTCGTAGTCGGGGCCTGTGCCGTCGGGGAAGTCCTGCACACCCCACAACGTGTCCTGAGCCGCCCGTTCCGCAGCGACCTCCGTCAGCACCCTGCCGAGAGAGCCGCGAACGCCACCGCCTGCACCGCTTGCGTCCATACGACAGAACGTTAACGCCGGTGCCCGTGTCAGCGGCGGCGCCGTCGTTTCGGCCTGCCGTTATCGCGCCTGCCCGTGCGCGCCAGGGCCACGAGACGGTGGCGGGCGTCCGCACGGGAGACCTGCGGTACCTGCTCGGGAAGATGGGCCAGCGATGAGGGCGAGCCCGAAACGCGGCCGTCCTCGTCCACGACGGCCCGCGCCTCCGGCCAGTCGCCCAGGAGCACGGCAGAGAAGCCCCGGGGATGCCGGGCGAGCAGGTCGGCGATGCGCGGGGCCTCCTTCTCGCAGTCGGCCACCAGGAGCAGCCTGGGCGCGTCCACCGCCGGTGAGCTTTCGCGGATGCTGAGTTCGGTCTCCAGGTAGGCGAGCGCGGCGTCGAGGGTCCCGGGCAGGAACAGGCGTCGCAGGCTCTCGTCGAGCACCTCGTCCTCGTCCAGGCCGAAGAGCACCATCGCGTCGGCACGTGGGAGCACCACGAGGCAGTCGTCACCCGCGGTCTCCAGGGCCGCCAGCGTGAGCGCCCGTGCCGCTCCGCGCACGCCGGGCCCCTCGAGGGCGAGCACCGGCATCGCGAACGGGTCCGGAACGTTCCGGACCCGTGCGCTCCGCACCGGAACGGTGAGCGGGGGAAGGTCGGTGAAGGTGCCGCCCGGGACGGCGGGGGCCGCCGTGCGCTGGCGCAGGGTCAGCGCGATCACGGCGGCCGGCAGGATCAGCAGCAGCATGCCGAGCAGCGGCATGGGAGGCAGCGAGCCGTTCAGAGCCTCGTCGGTGACCGCGCGCGGCCTGGGGGAGGGCGCGGCCTCGTTCCCGGTCCTGTCCGTGCCCCCCGTCGTCACCGGGTGCGGCGCGGGCGTCACAGGGGCGCCCGTTCTCGACGACGGAACCGGCTTGGGGCTGTCGCGGCGCGGCGGACGGTCACGGTCAGGCGGCCTTTCCGGGGTACGGCGGGCTCCCGGCGGGAGGCGTTGCTCGTGCCGAGCGTCGCGTTTTACGGACCGCCAAATCTGGAGGCAGATCTGCATGGCGTGCCGTCCGGCGAGCCTGCCGATCTCCTGGCACGCCCGCGGCACCGGCTCGCTGGTCGTGGCCTGGGCCGGGCTGGTGCTCATCGCGGAGAACAGGGCGACCATCACCGCGCAGCCCAGCAGTCCGCGCACGCGGCGTGAGGCGCCCGAGACCCACCGGGCGGCTCGGAAGTCTGGCGTGAGACGGTTCATCGTGTCCTGGGAGATGGCGTCAAGTAACCGTGAGGGCGCTGATCGTACACAGGATGGGACGTCCGAAGGCAGGGGTTGGATTACGGAAAGCGATCAGCCCGCCACCCGCCACGGCGATACGGGGCTGTTGTGCCGGAACGCCCCTGACCGTGAGGTCCCGTGCGTGCCGCTTCCGGTGCATAGCTCAGCGGTTCCCGCCTTGTCGCCACGTAACCGGGCCACTACGCCATCGTTGTCGGCCCCCGGGGTGGCCTCAGGAAAGCCGCCCGTCCGCGCCCGTCAGACCCGCGCGGTCGGGTACCACTCGCGGCAGCCCGCGCAGCCACCCCTCCAGGTCGGCAGGCCACCAACGGCCCGCGGACAACCGCCCGAGGACGTCGGAGACCTCACCGACGGACGGCCGCGCCGGAACGACCCGGGCGGGCGCCGCACCCGCCACGACCCCGAGCCACCAGTGCCGTCGTGTGGGCGGCATGTCCTCGGCACCGAGGACCACGTAGTAGTCGGGGAGCAGGAGGCGCTCGGAGCGGAGTTCGCGCAGGGCCTGTTCGATGACCGTTTCCAGGGTGCCGGTGACTCCCGCCCCGTCGAAGAAGTCCGACCAGGCCTCGCCCACCTCCGCCAGCGGATCGGCGTCGTGTACCACGTACGTGGCCGACGCGCGGGTCACGTAGTCGGTGATCTCGGTGGGCGTGCGTTCCGCGCGGGTCACCGCGCGGACGTTGTGCAGGGTGTCGAGCCCGCGGACGACCTCGTCCGCGCCTTCGCCCACCACCACGATCACCGTGCTGGACAACCGCCGCATGATCCGCAGTCTAGGCGGTTTCGGACATGCCGAAGGCTGCGCGCCCGGTCACCTCGTGCGCGCGGCCGCTGGTCGCTCTGGTCGAGGTCAGGTCCGGAACGGCCCGGTCACGCAGTAGGTGATCCCGCCCGAAGACGACCCGCTCGTGCCGCGCTGGGACGAGAAGTACAGCCGGTCGCCCGCCGGATTGAACGCCGGGCCGCAGATCTCCGAGGAACTCTGGCCGTCGACGCGCAGGAACACCGAGATCTTGTCGTCCGGCGTGATCAGGCAGATCTCCATGTTCGCGCCGTCCTCGGCCACGTACAAATCCCCGTAGCCGGAGCCGGTGACGTTGTCGACCCCCGTCAGCGGCGCGGTCCCGTTGGTGACGAGGCTGTCGTCATAGGCCAGCTCGTAGGTGTTGCGGGTCAGGTTGAGCTGCCACACACGGTTGTCGCCCTTGGTGGTGAACCAGACCTTCCCGTCGGCGTAGTAGCAGCCCTCACCACCGTTGAACCGCTTCGCGCCCGAGACCTGGTCGCGGGTCGCCGTGGGGGAGCCCTCCGGGTCCGGCACCGTCGCCCAGGTGAACGACCCGGACGCGGCGGTCCCCGCCCTGAGGACCTGGAGCGTGCCCGACGACAGGTCGCCCCACGTGGTGGGCACGAACCGGTAGAGGCACCCGTCGCTCTTGTCCTCCGTCAGGTAGATGACGCGTCGTACGGGGTCGGCCGCCGCGGCCTCGTGGTTGAACCGGCCCATGGCTGGACGGGCCACCGCCGAACCGCCGAACGGGTACGTCTCCCACACGCGCCCGGTGTCGACCTCCTCGCAGGACAACCAGGTGTTCCACGGGGTGGCGCCCCCGGCGCAGTTGCGGTCGGTTCCGCCGAGGAGCCGGTACGCGCCCGTGACGGTGCCGCTGGAGTCGAACCGCAGCGCCGACGCGCCACCGGTGCCGTTGCCCATCTCCGAGTTGGACACGTAGATCCAGCCCGTCCCGTCGGCGAAGCACGCCCCGCCGTCGGGCGCGCTGTGCCACGTGTACGAGGTGCCCGGAACGGTCTGACCGGAACGGGCGACGACCTGGCTGGTGAATCCGGCGGGAAGCCGGATGCCGTTCGCGTCGGGGGCCTGGAGCGGCCCGTAGGGGCCGGCGGCCGGCTGTGCGGGAGCGGCGAGTGCGGCGCTGTGCCACAGACTTCCGGAAAAGGCGATGGCTCCGGCACCGGCCACCGAGGCGCGGAGAAAGGTACGGCGTTCCATCGATGTCTCCTCACAGGAGGCGAGACGATCCGTTGCCGCGGCATCGCTGAGTGTAATGAAGGTGAGTTCGCACGTCAGCGGTGCCGCGATGAACGTCGGATGGTCGCTTTGCGGCCGGTCCGGAATCCGCCGACTGTGCACTTTGTGCGGGCGACCGGATTTGTACGGCTGTCCACAGAATGGCGTTCTGATTTCCCTGTGTTCCCGTGCGCAGCACCATGAACCCGACGCCTCACGGAAAGGGGAACATCATGGCGGAGTACACGATCAGGACCGGCTACGGATCCCTCCAGCTGGCGGCCCGGCTGGGCCTCGCCCGCTGGCAGCTGCGGGTCGCCGGCGAACGGGGGCTGATCCCGCCGCCCGACCTCGACGGCGGGCGCTGGTCGGCGGCGCTCGCCGAACAGACGGCCGGGCGGGCGGCCGAGATCCGGGCGGCCCTCGGGGACGATCCGCCGGTCGGCGCGGTCAAGGCCGCCGAGCGGCTGTCCGTCCGCGTCGGCCTCGACGTCGAGCGCGCCGACGTCGAGGCGCTGGTGGTCTCCGGCGCCCTGGCGATGGCCGACCACTACAACGGCCGCGCCCTCTACGACCCCCGCGACCTCGACGCCCTCGACGCCGAACGCGTCACCGCGGTGGTCGCCGCCCGCAAGGGCCCGCTGGCCGAGACGGTCAACGCCCGGGGCGCGGCCACCCTGCTCGGCTGGCCTCCCGAGCTGTTCGCCCGGGTGGCCGCCGAACGCGGCCTGAACCCCGACCCCCTGGGCCGGTTCCCGCTGGCCGAGGTCCGTCGGCTGGGCGCCGACCAGGAGCTGCGCACCACCGTGGCCCGGCACCGGCGCGCCGCCGCCGTCGAGTCCGGCCGCCGCGACGCCGCCCGCGCCGAACAGTCGGTCCGCCGCTGGCTCCGTCACTGTTCCGACTATCTGGCCCACGACGCCGACGGCCCGCCCGACACCAGGGAGCTGACCCGGGCGCTGCGCACCCTGTCCACGGCCAGAGCCAGTCTCCGGCACCCCGACTCCGTCGCCGAGGAGGTCTGACCTTACGCCGTCACCCCACAGGCCCCGAGGTGCACTTCCGCGAATGCGTCACGCGCGGAGTGTCACCGGAGGGCGGTGGGGGCCGGTTCACCGTGCCTGACCACTCTTGCGGAAAGGCACGCGGTATCTCACTCGGGGCCATGGGGAGAACGGCATGCGAAGTCCGGTCACATTACTGAATGCGCCGACGTTCGAGGCTCGGCGGATCCCCCGGAAGAGCCGGGCGGCTCGGGGGCCGAACGGCCACCGGAGGCGGAATATTGCACACAGCGGTCCCTGGCTGAGCGTGCCCCGGCGATATAGGGTGACAGCCCCTCGTCAGTGTCTGGGCTCTGGTCGTGCGGGGAGGCTGCGGCGGGTGCAGGGTGTGGAAGGCAACCATCTGCCGATCTCGGCGACGGCACTGGCCAAGGCCGCCCTCCGCGAATGCGCCCGCCTCGTCCCCGAGGACGACGCGGCCGGGCGTGAGCTGGCGCGGGCGCTGCGGACGGCCGCCGACCGCCTGGACGAGCCGATGCGGCTGGCCGTCGTGGGGCAGATCAAGCGCGGCAAGTCCACCCTGGTCAACGCGATGCTGGGCGCGGAGGTGGTGGCCACCGCCCGCCGCGAGCTGACGTTCAACGTGAACGAACTGCACCACGCGAACGTCGAGCGGATCGTGCTGCACTTCCGCGACGGCCGGCCCCCCGCCGTCCTGCCGCCCGGCGAGCTGGCCCGCTGGAGCGACCACGATCCCGGGCGGCTGGCCGAGCTGCGCGCCATCCGCAAGATCGAGTACGGCCTCGACCACGACCTGCTGCGCCGCTTCCGGCTGGTCGACACCCCCGGCCTCGGCAGCGTCCACGCCGACGACTCGGCCGCCACGCTGGCCCACCTCGGCATCGACGACCACGCCGAACGCGACCGCCTCCAGCCGATGCTCGACCTGATCCGCCGGGACGCCCCGGCCGTCCACCGGGAGAGCGCCGCCGAACTCGACCGGGCCGACGCCGTGCTCTACCTGTTCAGCCGCGGTCTGCACGAACAGGACCGCCGCACGCTGGCCGCCTTCTCCGGGGCCGCCACCCCCGCCGACTCGGGGCCCGGTGACCCGGAGCCTGTCGGGCTGACGGTCTCCGGTGACGGTCTCGCCTCCGGTGGCCGGGGCCGGGCCGGGCCCGCCGACGCCGATGGCCGTGGCGACCGCGTGGTTCCCGGGGAGCCCTGGGGGCCAGGGCCGGGCGCACGCGGCGGCTGGCGGGACGTGGGCGGGGAGTCGCTCACACCGCTGAAGGCGTTCGGGGTGCTGACCAAGTGCGACGACGACTGGCCGCCCGACCCCGACATTCGGCCGGACGCCGATCCGCTCACCCACCATCCGGTCGAGGCGGCACGGCGGCGGGCCGAGACCTACCTCGACGAGCCCGGCATCGGACGGGTCTTCTACGCCATCGTCCCCGTGGCGGCCAGGGTCGCCGCCGGGGCCGCGTGGCTGGACGGCGACCGGTTCGGGATGCTCGCCGAGCTGGCCGCGCTCGATCCCCGGCGGCTGGCCGAAGGCCTGACGGACGAGGCCGAGTTCGCCGCCGACCCCACCGGGCCCGTACCGCCCCAGGCACGCCGCGCGCTGGTCGACCGGCTCGGCCCCTGGGGCGTCCACCTCGCCTGCCAGGCCCTGCGTGAGGGGCTGGGCGAGGAGCAGGTGCGCGCGCACCTCGTCGAGCAGAGCGGAGTGGCCGGGCTGCGGCGGCTCGCGCTGCGCCACTTCGGCAACCGCAGCATGCTCATCAAGCTGAACCAGGCCGTCCGCACGGTGCGCGGGGCGCTCGCTCGCTACCGTGAGGACATCGGCCCCGACCCCCGCCGCCGGGCGGTCGCCGAGCAGATCGGCCGCCGCGTCGAACGCCTCGAACGCTCCGAGCACCGCTTCGCCGAGCTGGAGGCCCTGTCGGCGTACTACCGGGGGCGGCTCACGGGCCTGTCGGAGGACGAGATCAGACAGCTGCTGGAGGTGACGGGAGAGCGCGGCACGCACTGCGCGGCGCGGCTGGCGCTGCCGCCCGACGCGTCGCTCACCGACATGGCGCACGCCGTCCAGGAACGGATCCGCTACTGGGCGGTGCGCTCGAACGATCCGATCCTGGACCGGCACGGCCGCCGGGTCGCGCGGACCATCCGGCGCAGCTACGACGGGATCGCCGAACGGGTCCGGCTGGCCCAGCGGTTCCTGGAGATGGCGGACTGAGACGATGGGTTTCTGGGACTACCTGCGGTCGCTCGCCGGCGGCGCACGCCCGGCCGAGAGCCCCCGGCGGCTGGCGTTCGAGGTCACCCTCCAGGCGGCGGACCTGGCCGGGGAGGGCGCACCGCGCAGCCTCCAGCAACGGAGCACCCCCGAGATGCTCCAGGACACCCGGCGGCTGCTGGCGGGCCTGGCCGAACGCAGGCAGGACGACACCCGACGCGCCGAGGCGCTGCGCGTGGAGGCCGCGCGGCTGCGGGCCGAGAACGCCGCCCTCCGGGAACGCCTGGCGATGCCCGGCCGCCCCTCCGCCGACCTCGGCCCCGGCCCCGACGCCGATCCCGGGGACGGGGCCGGGTCGGAGCCGACCCCGCTCGTGCACGACCTCATCGACATCGCCGACCGGATCGCCGGACTCGGCGACCGGCTGGAGCCCGCCGTGACCCGCTGGCTGCTCGACCGGATCACCGGAGTGCTCGCCGACGCCGGAGTGACCCCCATCCGCGACGAGGGAGTGGTCGACCCCGGCCGCCACGCCGTCCTCGACGTCCGCCCGGCCGCCGATCCCGGGCTGGCCGGCCGCATCGCCGAGACCGTCCGCCCCGGCTACCGCTGGGGCCGTCAGATCCTGCGCCCGCAACAGGTCATCGCATACGTGGAGGGCGGAAGGTGACCGACCCCGACATCCCCCCGAACGCCCCCGCCACGCTCCCAGGCACCGACCCGTCCGACCCGTCCGATTCGGCGCAGCGATTGCCGGCCGGGCTGCACAGGTACGCCGAGCTTCGGGACGAGGTGATCCGGCTCTGCGACGCCGTGGCCGAGACGCGGCCCCCGTCCGCCAGGGAACGGACGCTGGAGGCGGCGCGCGCCGAGGTGGCGGCCCCGTTCACCGTCGTGGTGTGCGGGGAGTTCAGCCGCGGCAAGTCCAGCCTGCTGAACGCGTTCGTCGAACGCCCCGGGCTGTTCCACGTGGACACCGCCGTCACCACCTCGGTGGTCACCTAACTGGTCTGGGGCGCCGAAGAGACCGCGACGGTGGTGTGCGGCGGCACCGGCGGGCGGGTCACCGAGCGACGCGTGCCCGTCGACGACATCACCGCCTACCTCACCGAGGAGGGCAACCCCGGCAACGCCAAGGACGTGCGGCTGGTCCGGCTGACCGCCCCGATCGAGCGGCTCCGCCACGGGCTCGCCCTGGTGGACACCCCGGGCATCGGCAGCCTCAACGTCGAGCACGCCACCGCCGCGTACGCGTTCCTGTCCCAGGCCGACGCCGTGCTGTTCGTCGGCTCCGCCGACGAGCGGATGAGCGCCGCCGAACTGGCCTACCTGCGGGCCGCCCTCGACCGGTGCCCCACCGTCATCACCGCGCTCACCAAGATCGACAAGCTGGTGGACCCGGGCCCCGCCGGCGAGGTCGCCGTCGCCCGCGAGCGGATCGCCCGGGTCGGCGGGCTGCCGCCCGAGGAGGTCATGGTCGTCGGCGTGTCCGCGCGCCGCAAGCAGGCCGCGCTGCGCCGGGGCGACGCGGCGCTGCTGGCCCGGTCCGGCTTCCCGGAGCTGGAGGAGCTGCTGTGGCGGCGGCTCACCGGCACGCTCGGCGCCGCCCGGCTGCACGCCGCCCTGGACCTGCTGGACGAGGTCCTCGCCGCGGTCGCCGCCCCGTCGGCCAACGAACTGGCCGCGCTCGCCGACGAGCGGACCCTGGACGACGTGCGGGCGAGCCTGGAGGAGCACCGCCGCCGGGCCGCTCGGCTGGCCTCCCACACCGCCGCGTGGCGCCGTGACCTGGCCGCGTCGTTCCAGGCCGCCGCCGAGCCCG
>DATADI010000119.1:0-26061 GCA_036258615.1 Thermomonospora sp.
GCTGCTGGCGGGCAGCGCCGCCCGCCACCGCGCCGACGTCCGCGCGCTGTACGCCACGGCCCGCGAGGTCGGCCGGATCCGGCACGTCGAGGCGTCCTGGGTCCGGTCGAGCGGGGTACCCGCCGCGGGCGGCTGGTTCACGCACCGGCGGCTGTCCGGCGGCGGCGCGCTGGTGGACCTCGGCTGGCACCTGTTCGACGTGGTCACCCCGCTGCTCGGCGAGTTCGCGTTCGAGCAGGTGGTGGGGGTCACCCACGGCGACTTCCTCGCCGCGGGCGACGCGGCGGCGGCCTGGCGGGGCGACGACGCCCCGGCGGGCGGCCCGGCCGGGGACGTCGAGGACACCGCGCGCGGCTTCCTGGTCACCCGGGACGCGGTGTCGGTGGCGGTACGGGTCGGCTGGGCGTCGCACGAGCCGCTCGACGTCACCACGGTGCGCGTCGAGGGCACCGCCGGAACGGCTCACCTGCGCTGCACCTTCGGGTTCAGCCCGAACCGGGAGGGCGGCTCGGCGCTGACGCTGACCCGCCGGGGGACGCCGGAGACGGTGCCCGTCCCGGAGGAGCCGATCGGCGCGGAGTACGACCGCCAGCTCGACGCGATCGCCGCCGCCCTGGCCGACCCCGCCTCGCGGGGCCGTGCGGCGGCCGAGGCCGCCCGGATCATCGGCGTGATCGAGCGCCTGTACGACTCGGCGCGTCCCGTCCCTGCCGACCTGTCGTCCCTGAGGGAGCCCTCCCATGGTCACTGACGACCTCCGCGCCGCCGTGTTCGACATGGACGGCGTGCTCGTGGACAGCTTCGACGTCATGCGCGAGGCGTTCGCCATCGCCTACCGGGAGGTCATGGGCGACGGCGAGCCGCCGTTCGAGGAGTACACCCGGCACCTGGGCCGCTACTTCCCGGACATCATGCGGATCATGGGGCTGCCGCTGGACCTCCAGGAGCCGTTCGTGCGGGAGAGCCAGCGGCTGGCCGACCGGGTGCCGCTGTACCCGGGGGTCCGGGAACTGCTGGTGGCGCTGCGGGCGCGGGACGTCCGGCTGGCGGTCGCCACCGGCAAGAGCGGCCCGCGCGCCCGGTCGCTGCTGGCCCGGCTGGGCGTGCTGCACCTGTTCGACCACGTCATCGGGTCGGACGAGATCCCCCGGCCCAAGCCCGCCCCGGACATCGTGGTGCGTGCGCTGGACCTGCTCGACGTCCCGCCGTACCAGGCGGTGATGCTGGGGGACGCGGTCATCGACCTGCTCAGCGCGCAGGCGGCGGGGGTGACCGCCATCGCCGCGCTGTGGGGCCGTCCCGACGAGGCGGCGCTGCTGGCCGCCTCGCCCGACATGGTCCTGCGCTCCCCGGCGGACCTGCTGGTGCTGACGGACGTGGCCGTCGCGCGCTGACCCCCCTGGAGCCCTCCGGGTGCACGCCCGGAGGGCTCAGACGTCGAGGCGGTAGGCGCGGCGGGCGTTGCCTGCGGTGAACATTTCGGCGAGGCGACCGGCGTCGGCGTCCGTCCAGGTGCCGTCCTCGACGCCGTCCCGCAGCAGCGCCCCCACGGCCCGGCGGAACAGCGTCGCGTCCAGGAAGTACAGCTCGGGCAGCCCGTAGCCGTCGGAGGAGTACAGGAACTTGCCGAACGGCGTCAGTTCGAGGACCTCCTCGATCAGTGCGCGGGCCCGTTCCCCGGAGTTGTGGACGGCGAGGCCCACGTCGACGAACACGTGGGTGAAGACCTGCGCGAGGTAGCCCGCCTCCCGGTGGTACGGGTAGTTGTGCAGCAGCATCACCGGCGTGCCGGTCGGCTCCAGCTCCCGCAGCAGGCCGGTGAGCAGCAGCGGGTTGGCGCGGTGCAGGTCGAGGTCGGTGTCCCCGTAGGCCACGTGGAACTGGATCGGCTTGCCGTGGTCGGCCGCGCACCACACCAGGAACCGGTGCAGGGTCTCGTCGGCGAGCTGCGGCGGCCCCGCACCGTCGCCGGAGGCCAGCCAGCGCCCGGCCGCCCGTTCGACCTCGGTGTCGTCCGGGCGTCCCTCCCGGAACTCCAGGCCGAACCGGTAGGCGGCGATCGACTTGAAGCCGACGGCGTCCCCCGCCCTGGCGGCGAGCCGTTCGCGGAACGCGTCCGGGAACCCGGCGGCGGTGGTGCCCTCGCCCGCGACCTCCTCGGCGAGGTCCTCCAGCCGGACCACCTCGAAGGCGGGCGCCTCGGCGAGATCGGCCAGCTCGGGCGGCGTCAGCATCGGGCCGGAGGGACCGGTGTCCACGCACAGCGCCGCCAGCCGCGCCGCCCGCAGGAACCGCGCCGCCACCTCCGCGTGGCCCAGCTCCGCGCGGCGCTCCAGGTAGTCCCCCGGCGGGGCGTGGGCGGGCAGGTCGAGCACGGGCGCGCACCAGCGGCGGACGGCGAACCCGATCCGTGAGTCGAACAGGGTGCCGCCGCGCGGCCCGGCCCCCGAGCCCTCGGTCAGCATCCCCTCGAAGCCCGCACGGTCCACGTCCTCGCGGACGAGCCCGTGGCAGTGGTGGTCGATCAGCGGCAGTGCGTCCAGGTCCTCCACACCGGGCCCCTTCCCGGAAAGCCCCCGCGCTACCCGGGTTGAGGCGTGCAGGCGGGGAAGGGTGCCCGGCATGGCCGGACAGCAGACCGCACAGCACCACGAGAGCAGGCTGACCGTCCTGCTCGCGCTCCTCGCCAACCTCGGCATCGCGATCGCGAAGATCGTCGCCGCGGCGGTCACCGGGTCGGCGTCCATGGCCGCCGAGGCCGCGCACTCCGTCGCCGACACCTTCAACGAGGTGCTGCTGATGGTGGGCCTGCGGCGCAGCGGGCGGCCCGCCGACCGGCGGCACCCCTTCGGGTACGGCAAGGAGCGCTACATCTGGACGCTGCTGGTCGCCGTGATGATCTTCGGGATGGGTGCGCTGTTCGCGTTCTACCAGGGGGTCGAGACGCTGCTCGGGCACCGCGGGGACGAGGTGGACCCGCGGGCCGGGTACCTGGTGCTGGCGGTGTCGTTCGTGCTGGAGGCGGTGTCCTGGCGGCAGGCGGCCCGGCAGGTGCGCGGCGACGCCCGCGAGCACCGGCTGCCGCTGCGCCGCTACCTGCGCGGCACCGACGAGCCCACCTCGGTCAGCGTGCTGCTGGAGGACTCCGCGGCGCTGGTCGGCATCCTCCTGGCGTTCGCCGGGATGGGCCTGCACCAGCTCACCGGCTCGCCGCTGTGGGACGGGGTCGGCTCGGTGCTCATCGGCGTCGTCCTCACCCTGGTGGCGGTCTCGCTCGGCCGGATCAACCTGAACCTGCTCATCGGCAACCAGGCCGACCCGCGCCTGGTCAAGCACGTGCGGGAACTCCTGGGGGCCGCCCCGGAGGTCGAGTGGGTGGTGGACATCCTCACCATGACCGTCGGGGCCGACCGGGTCCTGGTGTGCGCCCGGCTCGACTTCCGCGACGCGCTGACCTCCGGGGACGTCGAACGCGCCTGTGTCCGGCTGTCCCAGGAACTCCACGACGCCCACGAGGAGATCGACGAGGTCTTCATCGAGCCCGTCCCCCGCGACGACCCCGAACTGCGCCGCCGCGTCGTCGGCCGGTACGGGCGGCCCCTGTCGGCGCCGTGACCGGGGCCGCCGGCGCGGGCGGCCCCGGTCCCCGGGTCACGGGGTGGCCAGGGCCTCCGTCGGGGACAGGCGGGAGGCCCGGACGGCGGGGTACAGACCGGCCAGCGCACCGATGAGCAGGGTGGCGGCGGCCCCGCCGAGCACCGCCCACGGCGGGATGATCGGCGGCCAGTCCTGCGACAGCGCGTAGCCCACGGTGACCAGGGCCCCGACGAGCGCGCCGCCCGCGCCGCCGAGCGCGGACAGCAGCAGCGACTCGGTGAGGAACTGGGTGCGGATCTGCCCCCGGGTCGCCCCCAGCGACCGCCGCAGCCCGATCTCCGGCCGGCGCTCCAGCACCGAGATGACCATGGTGTTGGCCACCCCGACCCCGCCGACCAGCAACGCCACCGCACCGAGCCCCAGCAGCAGCCCGGTGAACGCCTCGCCCGCCGCCTGCTTGGCAGCCAGCGCGTCCGACGGCCGCGACACCTGGACCTCACTGGGGGCCTCGGGGTTGGCGGTCGGGCCCAGCACCGACTGGACGGCCTCCACCTGCGCGTCGTCGGACCGCGTGTAGACGGTGGTCGGGTGGCCGTCGAAGCCCAGCCGTTCCTGCGCCACCGGCCAGCCGACCAGCGCCGCCGTGTCCAGCTCGGGGGCCAGCGGGGCGGGCTCCAGGATCCCGACGACGGTGAACCACTCGCCGCCGATCAGGACCTGCGTGTCGGGGTCGGCGTGGCCGATGCCGAGCCGCTCGGCGGTCGTCGCGCCCAGCACCGTCGCCGGGTACCGGCCGAGGGCGTCGTTCAGCCAGGTGCCGCTGCGCAGCTCCGCCCCGATGGCGGCGCGCACCCCGATCCGGGCGGCGTACGCGGCGATCCCGTTGGTCTGCGTCTCGGGGATCTTGTTGTTGCGGTACACCTTCGCGTCGTCCACCAGGCCGATGGACGACACCGTCCGCACCGGCGCGATCCGCTGCACCATCGACTCGGCCGTCGTCGGGAGCTGCGCCTCCTCACCGGTCATGGTCGTCCCCGGGGTCACGGTGAGCAGGTTGGTGCCCAGCGCGTCCAGGGTCCGGTCCAGCTCGGCGCGGGACGAGGAGGAGATCCCCGCCACCGCGACCATCGCCGCGATGCCGATGGCGATGCCGAGGGCCGACAGGAACGCCCGCATCGGGCGGGTGCGCAGGCCCACCGACCCGACCTTGACGATGTCGTCGGGCCGCAGCCGGGCGGGCCGCAGCGTGTCCGGCGGGGCGGCCATCACACCACCCCCGCCAGGGCGTCCTCGACGATCCGGCCGTCGCGCATCCGCACCTGGCGGGGCAGCGACGCGGCGATCTCCCGGTCATGGGTGATGATCACCACGGTGGTCCCGGCCGCGTGCAGCTCGCGCAGCAGCTCCATGACCCCGGCCCCCGAGGCGGAGTCGAGGGCCCCGGTCGGCTCGTCGGCCAGCAGCAGCGGCGGTTCCCCGGCCACCGCGCGGGCGATGGCGACGCGCTGCCGCTCCCCGCCGGACAGCTCGTGCGGCTCGTGGTCCAGCCGGTGCCCCAGGCCGACCCGCCGCAGCGCCGCCGCGGCCCGGCGGCGGCGTTCGGCGGGCCGCAGGCCGGAGTACAGCAGCCCGTCGGCCACGTTGGTGAGCGCCGGGGTGCCGGACGCCAGGTGGAACTGCTGGAACACGAACCCGATCCGGCTCGCCCGCAGCGCCGACAGCTGCGCGTCCGACAGGTCCGCGACGTCGTGCCCGTCGATCCGCACGGTGCCCGAGGTGGGCCGGTCGAGGGTGCCGAGCACGTTGAGCATCGTGGACTTGCCCGACCCCGACGGCCCGACGATGGCGACCAGCTCCCCCCGGCCGATGTGCAGCGAGACCCCGCCGAGCGCGGTGACCCCGCCGGGGTACACCTTGGTCACGTCCGTCAGTGTGATCATTTCGGGATCCCCACGACGGTGCCCTCGGCGATGCCGGACCCGGAGATCTCCACCCGGCCGTCGGCGAACAGCCCGGTCTCCACCGGCACGTAGCCGGTGGTGCCGCCCCGGACGACCTCCACGCCGAACCCGCCCTCGGCCAGCGCCACCAGCGCGGCGACCGGCACGGTCAGCACGTTCTCCCGCTGCTCGGCGGTGAACTCCACGTCCACGGAGGCCAGCGCGTACTGGTCGGCGGCCTTCTGCGCCTTGCCGGTCAGCTCCACCACCACCTCGACCTTGGTGGTCGGGTCCTCACCCTGGCCGCCGGGCTCGATGACGGTGGTGACCTCGTCGATCCGGCCCTCCACGGTGGTGTCGTCGGGCAGCGTGACGGTGACCTTCGCGCCCTTCTTGGCGAGGCGCTGGTCGGCGGTGTCGAGTTCCACGGTGACGGCCTTGGCGGTGCCGGTGTAGGTGAGCACCTTGCGGCCGGGCGACAGGGCGTCGCCCTCCCCCGCTTCGAGGGCGTCCACGCGGACCGCTCCGGGGGCGAACACGACCCGGCCCAGCTCCACCACGCCGGTCTCGTCGAGTCCCTCGTCCTCCTGCCACTCCATGACCGCCTCGGCGGTGTCGGCGGTGTACTCGTCGTCCACGGTGAAGCCGGTGTAGCCGAGTTCCCGCAGGTTCTTCTCCAGCTGCTTGACGTCGGCCCCCTCGACACCGGACCGCAGCTCCCGGTACGCGGGCATCGACCCGTACATCAGGGCCACGGGACCGCCGTTCACCTCGTACAGCGCCTCGCCGCGAGTGATCCGGTCGCCGGTCTCGGGCATCCAGGTGAGGGTGCCGGGCAGCCGGGCGCTCGCGGTGGTGGACGGGCCGTGGCCGAGGCTGCCGTCGGCGGTGTGGGTGTCGGTGAGGGTCTGCCGCGTCACCTTGGCGGTGTTGGGCGGCAGGTCGCTCGCCTCCTCGGTGCCGCCGGACCCGCCGCCGAGCCCGGCCACCGTCGCGGCGACCGCGCCGACCCCGGCGGCCACGGCCAGGACGGCGGCCCAGCGGCGGCCCCGGCCCCGGCCGCGGCGGCGCTTGCGAGGCGCGGGCTCCTCGGGCTCGGCCTGCTGCTCGGTGACGGTGTCCTGCGTCACCCCCGGCCTCCCTGGAGCATCTTCTGGCAGGTCTGCTGGGCCTTCTCCAGGTCGGGGTCGTCGCCGACCGTCTCGCGGTCGATCATGATGCCGCGCTGGCCGGGCTTGGGGTCGGGGAACTTCTCGACGCCGTTGTCGCGCATGCACTGCGCGAACTGCCGCTGCCGCTCCTCGGCCTTCGGGTCGTTGGCCCCGGGCCCGTTCACCATCGGGTTGTACTTGCGGCACGCCTCCATGGCCTTGTCGACCGTCGCCCGGTCCATCCCGGGGCCGAACTTGAGCTGGAGGCCCTGGCCGGGCTTGGGGTCCTCGACGGGGACACCGTTCTCGCGCATGCACTGCGCGAACTTCACGCCCATCTCGTGCGGGTCGCCGCCCTGGCCGCCCGCGCCGGCGGCCTGCGGCTTCTGGCTGCCGCCGCCCGAGGCGACCCTGTCGCCGCCGTCGTCGTCGGAGCCGCAGCCGGTCAGGGTCAGCGCCACCGCCACCGGCAGCACCGCCAGCGATCGGGTGAGTCGTCGCATCGTCTCGTCCTTCCTCGTGGCCGGGGGTTCCGGCCGTGTCGGGAGGCGATGCAACCCGGCGGGACGTTTCCCTGATGTTTCCCCTGCCGGGCACCTCGGGCGCTAACGGAAAGGAAACGGGATCCGGGACATCATGGCGTTCCCCGGAAGTGAGAGAGGCGACTGATGCGGGTGCTGGTGGTGGAGGACGAGCCGATGCTCGCCGACGCGATCGCCGAGTGGCTGCGCGACGAGACCCACGCCGTCGACGTGGCCCTGGACGGCGGGACCGCGCTCGAACGGCTGGCCGTCAACGACTACGACGTGGTCGTTCTCGACCGGGACGTGCCCGTCGTGCACGGCGACGACGTGTGCCGGGCGCTGGTCGCGGACGGGTCGGCGGCGCGGGTGCTGATGCTCACCGCCGCCGCCGAGGTCACCGACCGGGTGGCGGGGCTCGGGCTGGGCGCCGACGACTACCTGACCAAGCCGTTCGCGTTCCCCGAGCTGGCCGCCCGGGTGCAGGCGCTGGGGCGGCGGGCCCGCCCGGCCGCGCCGCCGGTGCTGCGCCGCGCGGGCATCACCCTGGACCCGGCGCGCCGCGAGGTGTTCCGGGGCGAGCGGTACATCCCCCTGGCCCGCAAGGAGTTCGCGGTGCTGGCCGAGCTGCTGCGGGCCGACGGCGCCCCGGTGTCGGCCGAGCATCTGCTGGAGAAGGCCTGGGACGAGCACGCCGACCCGTTCACCGGGGCCGTCCGGCTCACCGTGCACAAGCTGCGCCGCAAGCTCGGCCCGCCGTCCGTCGTGGAGACCGTCACCGGAGTGGGGTACCGCATCCCGTGAACGTCCGCAGAGCGCTGCCGCGCCGGATCACCCTGCGCGCCCGGCTGACCCTCATCTACGGCGGCCTGTTCCTCGTCGCGGGCGTGGTGCTGCTCGGCGCCACGTACGCGCTGTTCAGCCAGCAGATCGGGCGGGGCAACACGAAGTTCCTGGCCCGCACCGCGCCGTCCCCGGGCGCCAGCCCCGCGGCGACCCGCACGATCATCGTGGACGGCGCCGACCCGTTCCCGATGGCCGAGGCCGAGCGCCTGGCCCGCGAGCAGCACGAGAAGGTGCGTGAGGCCGCGACCACCTCGCTGCTCACCCAGGGCGGGATCGCGCTGGTCATCGTGGGCGGCGCGGCGGCCGGATTCGGCTGGCTGGTGGCGGGCCGGGTGCTCGCGCCGCTGCACCGCGTCACCGACACGGCCCGCCGGATCGCCGCCGCGCCCGCCGCCGACCAGGTGCTGCACGAGCGGATCGCGCTGCGCGGCCCCGACGACGAGGTCAAGGACCTCGCCGACATGTTCGACCTGATGGTCGAACGGCTCGACCGGTCCTTCGACGGCCAGCGCCGGTTCGTGGCCAACGCCTCGCACGAGCTGCGGACCCCGCTGACGCTGGGCCGGGCGCTGGTGGAGGTGGCGATGCACCGGCCGTCGGCGTCCGAGGACGTCGTCCGGCTGGGCGAGAGCCTGCTGCTGATCAACGCGCGGCACGAACGGCTGATCAACGGCCTGCTGCTGCTGGCCCGCTCGGAGAACGAGGTCCGCGACCCGCTGCCGGTGGACCTGGCCGACGTGGTCGGGCACGTGGTGGCGCAGACCTCCGCGGAGGCCGAACGCGCCCGCGTCGCCGTGCGCGAGAAGGCCGCCGAGGCCGTCACCACCGGCGACGCGCTGCTGCTGGAACGGCTGGTGCACAACCTGGTGGAGAACGGCGTCCGGCACAACCTCGCCGACGGCGGCCACGTGGACGTCGCCACCCGCCGCCGGGCGGACGGCATGGTGGAGGTCGAGGTGTCCAACACCGGCCCGGTGGTGCCGCCGTACGAGATCCCGACGCTGTTCGAGCCCTTCCGGCGGCTGGACTCCGACCGGCTCGTCACCGCCAAGGGGGCGGGCCTGGGCCTGTCCATCGTGCGGTCGGTGGCCCGCGCGCACGGCGGCGACGTCACCGCCCGGTCCCGCCCCGGCGGCGGCCTGACGGTGACCGTGACCCTGCCGGGCACGCGGGATGCGGAACTGCCCGCGCTTTCCTGAAACAAGGGATTGCGCCAGAAGGGCCCCGGGTATCAGCGGCCCGGAATCCGACGCCGCCCGGTGTGCGAAAGGCGTGTCCCATGCAGCGTGTTCCATACGCCGTCGTCACGATGTCCGCCGTCACCCTGGCATTGCTGCCCGCCGCCGTGTCCGGGGCAGGCCCCGCATTCCGCGTGGTCACCACCGGTCTCGCCGATCCTTATGAGATCACGTGGGGTCCGGACGGCTTCCTCTGGGCGACCGAGAAGAGCGGCCGGAGAGTGCTGCGCATCAACCCCGTGACGGGCGCCAGGAAGGTCGCCGCGACCATTCACGAGGCGGTGCACACCGACGGCGCCCAGGACGGTCTGCTGGGCATGGCGCTGCATCCGCGGCTGCTCAGGGACCGGCGTTTCGACCACGTCTATCTGGCCCACACCTACGACTCCGGGAGACGGCGGCTCCGGACGAAGATCGTGCGCTATTCCTACGACCGGGCCCGGCAGCGGCTGCACAGTCCCGTCGACGTGCTGGCCGGGCTGCCCTCCTCGATCGACCACCAGTCGGCGCGGCTGAAGTTCGGCCCCGACGGCAGGCTGTACTACACGATCGGCGACCAGGGGAACAACCAGCTCACGTACTACTGCCGCCCGATCCTCGCCCAGGGACTGCCGACCAGGGCCCAGGTCCGCGCCCGGAACTGGAAGCTTTACCAGGGCAAGATCCTGCGGCTGAACACCGACGGGTCGATTCCGCGCGACAATCCCGTTCTCGCCGGGGTCCGCAGTCATGTGTACACCTACGGGCACCGCAACCCCCAGGGTCTGGACTTCGACCGCCACGGCCGCCTCTATTCGTCCGAACACGGCCCCAGGACCGACGACGAGGTCAACCTCATCCACAAGGGCGGGAACTATGGCTGGCCCCATGTCGCCGGTTACCGGGACGACAAGGCGTATGTGTACGCCGACTGGTCGGCGGCGCGGGGGGTTCCGTGCAGTTCGCTGACGTGGAGCGACCTGGAGATTCCCGCAGCGGTGCCCACGATGCGGGAGACCGAATGGCACCGGCGTTCCGTGCCGCCGATCCGCACGTTCCACACGGTGCCGAGCGACTTCGACTTCCGTGACCCGAAATGCGCTGAGGGCGGGCTCTACTACATCTGCTGGCCGACCGTGGCCCCGTCGAGCCTGGAGGCGTACCGGCACTCGCTGCTGATGCCCACGCTCAAGGACGGCACGCTGTACCGGCTGTGGCTGACGCGCGACGGGCGCCGGGTCGTGCGCGTCTCCCGCATCGTGCGCACCATCGACCGGTACCGCGACACCGCCGTGAGCCCCGACGGCCGGACCGTCTTCATCGCCACCGACGCGCGTGGCATCACCCGTGACGCGACGGGCGCGCCGACGACGGCGCTGCGGCACCCCGGCGCGATCCTGGCGGTGCGCCCGGCGCCCTGACCGGCGCCGGCACGACCCCGGAGTGATCTTCGTCCCGGAGGTCCGGGGTTGACTCTGATATGTCCTACCTGGAATATAGGGAATATGCATCACACCAGCACCGCGTGTCGCTGACCTCGACCGACGTGCCCCGGCGAGCGGCGCGTCCCCCCTCCTTCCGTTCTTCGTTCCCTCCCTTCGCACGGCCTCCGCGTGCCCGGCACCGTCGCCGGGGCACGCCGCCGCGCCGTGCCCGGCCCGCCGCCGGTCCGATCTCGTAAAGGGCTCATCACCATGTCGTTCACCCTCCGCCGCCGTCGTCCGGCCGTCGCGGTCGCCGTGTCCCTCACGGCCCTGGCCGCCGCGGGCTGCGGCGGGTCCGCCTCGGCCGGCGGGCCGTCCCAGGGCCGCGTCCCGGCCGTCATCAAGCTCAAGGACCCGGGCAACTCCGGGCCGCTCGCCTACGCCAAGCGCGAGGGCATCCTCGAACGCCGCCTCAAGGAGGTCGGCGCGCGGGTCGAGTGGGGCGGCACCTACGCCTCGTTCACCGCCACCATCGACGCGGTGCGGTCCCGTTCGGTCAACGTCCTGGAGGGGGCGATCTCCCCGGTCCTCGGCTACCTGGCCAACAGCCGGGACATCAAGATCGTCTCGTTCACCGACCGGGTCACCGATCCCGAGGCCCCGCACACCGACGGCCTGGTGGTGCCGCCCGGCAGCCCGGTCCGGTCGGTGAAGGACCTCGTCGGCAAGCGGGTCGCGGTCAACAAGGGCGGGCGCGGCGAGTACCTGCTCCTGCTGGCCCTGGAGCAGGCCGGGGTCCCGGTGGACCAGGTCAGGCGGGTCTACCTCAACCCCGACCAGGCGGCCTCCGCCTTCGCCACCGGGAAGGTGGACGCCTGGTGGGCCATCGTCCGCGCGTACCCCGAGGTCGTCGCCAAGGGCGCGCGGGTCCTCGTGCACGGCCGTGACCTGCCCGAACAGGACCTCAGCATCATCGCCGCCCGCACCGAACTGCTCCAGCGGCACCCCAGGGCCGTCAGGGTCTACGTGGACGTGCTCCGCGAGCTGTACGCCGAGCAGCGCCGCTCACCGGAGAAGTTCCAGAACGTCTTCCTCAGCAAGGGCCCCACGGCCGTCAGCGGCCCGCGCCTCCAGGTGGAGCTGGCGAAGGCGCGGTATGAGAACGGTCCACGCTACGCGACCCCCGCCGACGGGCGATACGTCACCGCGGTCAACGGCGTCTTCCGCAAGTACGGCGTGCTGCCGGTGGACGTCCGGCCCCAGGACGTCATCTTCGACCTGGCCAAGGCCCCGGCACCCGCGGCGACGCCATGACGATCGAGAAGGTCCACCCGCCGATCGCGGAGGACACCACGGGCCTGGGCGCCCCCGGCCACCTGGGCGTACGGCGGCGTCCGCCGTGGCTGTCGGTCACGCTGCGGGCCAGCGTCCCGGCGCTGCTGCTGGCCGCCTGGTGGTACGGCTCGGCCTCGGGGGTCCTCGCACCGGACGTGCTGGCCGGTCCCGGCGCCGTCCTCGGGGCGCTGGGCGAACTCGCCGAGACCGGCCAGCTCGCCGACTACCTGCTGGCGTCGGCGCGGCGGGCGCTGCTGGGCGTGCTGGTCGGCGGCGGGCTCGGGCTGCTGCTCGGCGTGCTGTCGGGCCTGTCGGCGCTCGGCGAGGAACTGGTCGACCCGACGATGCAGATGAAGCGGGCGGTGCCGTTCCTGGCGCTGTCCCCGCTGTTCATCTCCTGGTTCGGGGTCGGCGAGTCGTTCAAGGTGGTGCTGATCGCGGTCGCCACCGCCGGGCCCATGTACGCGTACTGCTACCTCGGGGTGCGCGGCGTGGACCGCAAGGTGGTGGAGGCGGCGCGCGGGTTCGGCCTGCGCGGGCCCCGGCTGGCCCTGGGCGTCATCATCCCGTCGGCGCTGCCGAACATCCTCATGGCGCTGCGGATCAGCATGGCGGTGTCGCTGACCGCGCTCATCGCCGCCGAGCAGATCGGCGCGACCGAGGGCATCGGCTACCTGGTCACGCTCGCGCAGCAGTACTACCGCAACGACTACATGGTGCTCTGCGTCGTGATCTACGCCGTCCTGGGCCTCGTCATCGACCTGGCGGTCCGGGGCGTGGAGCGTCTCGCGATGCCGTGGCGGGTCAGGTGACCGCGGTGGAGCGCCGGCGGAACGAAGGTCATCCGAGGCAGGTGGCGGCGCGATGAGCGACCTGGCGGTACGGATCCGCGGGCTGGTCAAGGCGTTCGACGGGCGGCGGGTGCTGGACGGCGTGGACCTCGACATCCGGCGCGGCGAGTTCTTCGTCCTGCTCGGGCCCAGCGGCACCGGCAAGACGACCCTGCTGCGGGTGCTGGCGGGCCTGGAGCGGCCGGACGCCGGGACCGTGCTGGTGCCGGACCGCCGCACCACCGTCTACCAGGAGCCCCGGCTCGTGCAGTCCCGGCGGGTGCTGCCGAACGTCACGCTCGGGCTGCCGCGCGCGGCCCGGGAGGACGGCCGCCGCGCCCTGGCCGAGGTCGGCCTGGCGGGCCGTGAACGGGCCTGGCCCGCGACCCTGTCCGGCGGGGAGGCGCAGCGGGTCGCGCTGGCCCGCGCGCTGGTCCGCGACCCGCAGCTGCTGTTGCTGGACGAGCCGTTCGCCGCGCTCGACGCGCTGACCCGGCTCCAGATGCAGCAGCTCGTCGCCGAGCTGTGCGCCCGGCACCGGCCGGCCGTCGTGCTGGTCACCCATGACGTCGACGAGGCCGTGCGGCTGGCCGACCGGGTCGCGGTGCTGCGCGACGGCGTGTTCGCCGAGGACCGCGCCATCGACCTGCCCCGTCCCCGCGACCTCGACGATCCCGCGTTCACCGAGCACCGGCGGGCGTTCCTGACCCGGCTGGGCGTCGTTTCCCACTGAATCCCCCTGAGGAGGTCCCGTGTCGTCCATCGACCGGATCTGGTACACCCGCTGCCCGGTGCCCACCGCCAGCGGACTGGCCCACAACCTGGGCTGGCTCACCGAGGAGTTCGGCTCGGCGGGCATCTCGGTCGGCGTGCTGCAGGACGCCGGGCCCGAGTTGGCCCGGCACCACTTCGACCACCGGCTGCTCGGCCTGTTCCGCGAGGGCGGCAACGTGCCCGCGCTGGCCGCCCGCTCGGAGGGCGCCCGGACCCGGCTGGTCGGGCTCACCTGGATCGAGGAGTGGCAGTCGATCCTGGTCCGCCCGGACTCGGGCATCACCGACGCCGCCGGGCTGCTCGGCGCGCGGGTCGCCGTACCGGGCTGGGCCGAGACGCCCGCGCAGAGCTTCCCCCGGGCGATGGCGCTGCACGGGTTCAAGGGCGCGCTGTCGCGGGCCGGGCTCACGCTGGACGACGTCCGGTGGGTGGAGGTGCCCGCCTCACTGTCGCCGTCGGTGGGCCGCGACGCGCGCACGCTGTCGTGGCCCGGCCTGGCGGAGCTGGCCGAGGGCATCGTGGACGCCGTCTACGTCAAGGGCGCGCGGGCCGCCGAGCAGGCGTCGGAGTTCGGCGCGGTCGTCGCGGTGGACCTCGACGCGCACCCCGACCCGCGGACCCGGGTGAACAACGGCACCCCGCGCCCGATCACCGTGCACGAGGACCTGCTGAACGACCATCCGGACCTGGTGGTGCGGTTCCTGACGCAGGTGCTGCGGGCCGCGGACTGGGCGGCCTGGAACCCGGTCGGGGTCCGCGAGATCCTCGCCCGCGAGACCCGCTCCGGCGCGGGCGGCGTCGCCGTCGCCTACCGGGGCGACTTCCACCGCCGCCTGCACCCGGACCTGTCGGCCGAGCGGCTGGAACTGCTGCGGATCCAGAAGGACTTCCTGCTGGACCACGGGTTCCTGGCCGGTGACGTGGACGTGGACGCGTGGGCGGAGCCGGGGCCGCTGCGGCTGGCGCGGGAGCGGCTGGCCGCCGAGCGGGCGGCGGTGGTCTGATGGCCGCCGGCGTCCTCATCACGGTCCCGACCCGCGAGCGCGGCGAGCACCGGCCGCTGCCGGGGTTCGTCACCGACCTGCGGCCGGGCGCGTACGGGCCGTACGACCGGCTGGCGCAGGTCGGGCGGGCGGCGGAGATCGCCGGGCTGGGCGGCGCGGTGGTGCCGTTCGACCCGGTGGGCGAGGAGTCCTGGGTGGTCGCCTCGGGGCTGCTGCGCGGCACCCGGTTCCTGCGGGTCGTGGCCGGGTTCCATCCGGGCGTCGCGACCCCGGTGTACGCGGCGAAGGTGTCGGCCTCGCTCCAGCGGTTCTCGGCGGACCGGCTCGCCTGGCACCTGACGGTGGAGCTGGACCGGTCGGTGGCTCGGGCGCAGGGCGACTTCCTCGAAGGCCCCGACCGGTACGCGCGGGCCGACGAGTTCCTCACCGTCGCCAAGGGCGTCTGGCGTGAGGAGGGCTTCACCTTCGAGGGCCGGTTCTACGACGTGCTGAACGGCGGGTTCGAGCCCCCGTTGTCGGGCGGGGCGTTCCCGGAGGTGTACCTGTCGGGCACCTCACCGGAGGCGCTCGCGCTGTCGGCCCGCCACGCCGACGTCCACGTGTTCACCCTGGACGACGACCTGGACGCCGCCGTCGCCGAACTCGACGCGAGCGGCCGGGACATCACGTACGCGCTGAGCGTCCCGGTGCTGGTCCGCGAGGACGACGACGAGGCGTGGGACGAGGCCCGCCGCCGCTGGATCGCCGCCGACCCGCCCGGCCTCGTCGGCTCGTACGCGACCGTCGCGGCGCGGCTGCGCGAGTACCGCGAAAGGGGGATCGGCGCGTTCGTGCTGGACGCGCGGCCCGCGGTGGAGGAGACGTACCGGCTCGGCGAGCATCTGCTGCCGCTGCTGGAGAAGGAGGCGGCGCATGCCGGTTGACATCTACTGGCGGATCGGCACCCACGGCGACCAGCCGTCGCTGCGCAGGCGGGTGTCCAGCCGGGGCGAGTGGGCCCCGG
Organism: Thermomonospora sp.; assembly: GCA_036258615.1. Taxonomy (GTDB): domain Bacteria; phylum Actinomycetota; class Actinomycetes; order Streptosporangiales; family Streptosporangiaceae; genus Thermomonospora. The sequence continues at coordinate 15,643 of DATADI010000119.1, forward strand.
TCGTCCCGGGCAGCCTCGCCCCCGGCATCCGGGACGGCGTGCGCGACGGCTACAGCTACCTGGAGCACATGGCCGACGTGGCGCGGGCGTCGGAGCTGGCGGGCTTCGTCGGCGGGCTGCTGCCGTCGTTCCCCAACACCGACGACCCGTGGGCGGCGGCGGCGAGCCTGGCCCGGGAGACCACCACCTACCGCTTCATGGTCGCGTTCCAGCCGGGCTTCCTGCACCCGGTGCAGGCGGCCCGGATGTCGGCGAGCCTCCAGCGCGCCACCGGCGGCCGGCTGGTCTACAACATCATCTCCGGCGGCGGCGGTCCCGCCCAGCTGTGGTGGGGCGACAAGGTCGCGCACGACGACCGGTACGCCCGCACCTCGGAGTTCCTCGACGTCCTCAAGGGCGTGTGGGAGGGCGGGCCGTTCCGCCATGACGGCCGGTTCTACCGGGTGGAGGACGCGGGGCTGCCCGACCACCTGACCGGGCAGCCGTTCCCGGAGATCTACTTCTCCGGGTCGTCCCCGGCCGCCATCGCGGCGGCCGGGCGGCACGCCGACCGGTACCTGTCCTGGCTGGAGCCGTTCGCGCCGCTGGCGGAGAAGTTCGCCCAGGTCCGCGAGCACAGCGCGGCGACCGGCCGGACCCCCAGGTTCGCCGTCCGCATCGACGTGCTGGCCCGGGAGACCGAGGAGGCCGCCTGGGACGAGATCCGCCGGGGCTGGGACAACATCGACCCGTCCGTGCTGGAGGACGCCACCGGCGACTCGATCGGCTGGCAGCGCAGCCGGTCGTTCGTCACCGGGAGGATCACCGGATACCGCGACCTGGAGGTCCAGCCCAACGTGTGGGGCGGCTTCCACCTGCTGCGCGGCGGTCCCGCGTTCGGCCTGGTCGGCAGCTACCGGCAGGTCGCCGAACGGCTGGACGAGCTGGTCGCGCTCGGCGTGGACGCGTTCATCCTCGCCGGGGTCCCGCACCTGGAGGAGGCACTGCGGGTCGGCGACCACGTCCTGCCCCTGCTGCGCGGCCACGGCCCGCGCCCCGAACCCTCGCTCACCACCGCGACGAAAGGAAACCCCTGACATGAGCCTGCGCGTCGGCTACTTCCCGAGCAACAACTCCCTGTGGGTGCTGCGGCATCGCGGCGTCCTGGAGCGCTCCATCCCCGACGTGGAGTGGGTGGACGTGCGCTCCCTGCCCGCCGGGGAGCGGCCCGCCCCGACCGAGGGGCTGCCCTCGCTGCACGGCGACCACCTCTTCGACGGCGGCTACGACTTCATCGGCACCGGCTCCACCCCGCCGGTCACCGCGCAGGCCAAGGGCCACGACATCGTGTACGTGGCGGTGTCCGGCCCCCGTATCGAGAACGGCCGCCTCGTCGCGCTGGAGTCCTCGGGCATCGCCTCCCCGGCCGACCTCAAGGGCCGCCGAGTCGCCCTCGGGCACGGCTCCTGGCAGACCACGCTGCTGCTGTTCGCGCTCGATGAGGTGGGGCTGACGTGGAAGGACATCGAGCCGGTGGACGCCGGGGTGGACGCCGCCGACCTGTTCCTCGAAGGCAAGGTGGACGCGTGGGTCGGGTCGTACCCGCACCTGAGCCGCGTCGAGGAGCAGGCGGCGGTGCGGACGCTGGTGGAGACCGACGGGCTGTTCAGCCACCGGTCGCTGTGGTTCACCCGCCGGGACTTCGCCGAGAACCGCCGTGACGAGCTGGCGGCGATCGTGGCGGCGCTCCAGGAGTCGGACGCCTGGATCCGCGAGAACCCGAGGGAGGCGGCTGCCCTGTTCGCCGCCGACGACGGCGGTGACGTGGACGCGTGGGCGAACGCGCTGCGCCGCAGGCCGTTCGGGCTGCAGCCGGTGACCGACGAGTTCGTCGCCGAGCAGCAGCGCGCCGCCGACCTCTTCCACGCCAACGGCCTGGTGGACCGGCGGATCACCGTCGCCGACGCGGTCCTGCCGGATCTCGCGGACCTGGTGACCGCCCGCTGAGCCGCTCCCGGGGCCCGCGCGCGGGGTGGTGAACGGGCCCCGGGAGCACCGACGTTGTGGCCTCTGGCCTGCGGGTACGTGACCTCCCGAAGTCACCCGGTGAACGAGAGGTCACGTCATGACGGTGCAGAGCCGCGCAGTGTGTCTGGTCGCCCGGCCGGTGGGGGAGCCCACACCCGCCGACTTCTCCCTGGAGGAGGTGACGATCCCCGATCCCGGAGAAGGCCAGCTCCTCGTCCGCAACGACTGGATTTCGGTCGACCCCTATATGCGGGGCCGGATGAACGACGTCAAGTCCTACGTACCGCCGTACCGCCTGAACGAGCCGATGGAGGGCGGAGCGGTCGGCACGGTCGTCGAGTCCCGCTCCGAGCGGATCCCCAAGGGCGCGACCGTGCTGCACGGGCTCGGGTGGCGTGAGTACGCGCTCGTGAACGACACCTCCGCGAGGGTCGTGGACACCGACCTGGCCCCGGCGCAGAAGTACCTGGGCGTGCTCGGCATGGTCGGGCTGACCGCGTACGCGGGGCTCAAGCGGATCGCGGAGACCAAGGAGGGCGACGTCGTGTTCGTCTCCGGTGCCGCCGGGGGCGTCGGCTCGGTGGCCGGACGGGTGGCCCACCATCTGGGAGCGTCCAAGGTCATCGGCTCGGCGGGCGGCCCGGAGAAGACCCGGCGGGTCACCGAGCAGTTCGACTACGACGTCGCCCTCGACTACAAGAAGGGCGACCTGGAGGGGCAGCTCGCCACCGCCGCCCCCGACGGGATCGACGTCTACTTCGACAATGTCGGCGGCGACCATCTCCAGGCCGCCCTCTCCGCCCTGAACGATTTCGGCCGCGTCGCGATGTGCGGGGCGGTGTCCCAATACAACGCGCCGAAACCCGTCCCGGGCCCGACCAACCTGTTCCTCGCCGTGGGAAAGCGCCTCACGCTGCGGGGCTTCCTCGTCGGCGACCACCAGGACCTGGGCGAGGAGTACGCCAGGCTCGCCGCGGGCTGGCTCAAGGACGGGTCGCTCCGCACCGAGGAGACGGTGGTGGACGGCATCGAGAACGCCGTGGACGCCTTCCTCGGGATGCTCAAGGGCGCCAACACCGGCAAGATGCTGGTCCGTCTGCCGCGCTGACCTGCGCCATCGCGCCTCACCAGGCGCGGATCCGCTAAGCGCGCCCCCCGGTTTTTGTGAATCCGCTGCTAAGCGGCGAAAGGAGAACGTCAGAAGTCTTCATACCGCCGAGTGCGGTCCTGAGTCAGAGTCGTCAGTGATCACTTTCCCATGGCCGACTGCCGCCGCCCGCCGCGGAGGGCGTCCGGCGGGGCGGTCCACACCCCAGTGGAGTGACCATGAGACTCAGGACCACGCTGGCCTCCGTGGCGACGGGCGTGGCCGTCGCGGCGGGGGGCCTGGTGGCGCCCTCGGCCGCGTCCGCGGCCCCGCTCCTTTGCCTCAGCTCCGACGCCGCCATCTACCAGGCGCCGGGCTCGATCAGCGGGAAGGCCGGCGACCTGCTCGCCTGCCGCCCCACCGACCTGCCGGGCATCCCCGGCAACGTCCCGATGAAGGCCTGGAAGATCAAGTACGTCTCCACCGACGTCAAGGGCGCCAAGATCGCGGTGTCCGGGTTCGTCGCCGTTCCGGACGCGCCCTGGACCGGCGGCGGCTCCCGCCCGGTGGTGGCGTTCAGCCCCGGCACCCTCGGCTCCGGTTCGCAGTGCGCCCTGTCCAAGCAGATGGGCGGCGCGCGGGTGGACGCCTACGAGGGCCAGAACCTCGCCGCGCTGCTCAAGGCCGGATACGCGGTGGCGGCCTCCGACGGCGTCGGCTACCTGGACGGCCAGACCCACACCTACACCGTCGGGCTGAACGCCGGGCACGCCCTGTTGGACGGGGTGCGGGCGGCCCGGCAGATCCCGCTCGGCCCGCTGAAGGCCGACGGCAAGGTCGGCATCGCCGGGTACTCCGAGGGCGGCTTCAACTCCCTGTGGGCCGCGCAGCTCGCCTCCTCGTACGCGCCGGAGCTGAACGTGGTCGGCGCGGCGGCGGGCGGCGTGCCCGGTGACCTGCGGCTGACCGCCAACCGGCTCAACGGCAGCGCGTTCGCCGGGTTCCTGGCCGACGCGGTGGTCGGGCTGAGCGCCGCGCACCCGGAGATGCCGTTCAACGAGCTGCTGAACGACCGGGGCCGCCAGGCCGTCCAGGACGTCAGGAGCAAGTGCCTGCTGGGCACGCTGGCGGCGTTCGCGTTCAACCGGCTGGAGAGCTTCTCCACCGACGGCCTGTCGCTGGAGGAGATCTACGCGCTGCGCGGCCCGAACGGCGTGAGCTGGGGCCAGATCGTGGACGCGCAGAAGCTCGGCGTCGGGATCGGCACCCCGTCGTCCGGCGCCCGGTACAGGATCGGCTTCCCGGTCTTCCAGTACCGCGGGCTGCTGGAGGAGGTCATCCCGCACGAGGCCGAGGAGGGCACCCGGCAGCGGTACTGCGACGCCGGGGTCACCACCCAGTGGAAGACCTACGCGGGCGAGCACCTGACGACCGACTGGCTCGCCGCCGGGGACGTCACCACGTTCCTCGGCGACCGGTTCGCCGGCAAGCCCGCCACGGGCAACTGCTGACCCTCTCCCCCGTACCTCGGTCCGGGCGGGCCCCCCGCCGCCCGGGCCGAGCCCTTTTCCGGCCTTCCGGGGCGAACCGTTCCGTTCCGCCGAACGGGTGATTGAACTCTCTGCGATCTTGAAGTTACGGTGAGTCGCCGAACCAAGATCGGGAGGGTCTGTGAACGGAAAGGCGATGGCGGCCGGGGTGCTCGCGGCGGTGACGGCGCTGACCGGGCTCCCGGCCGTGACCGCGCACGCGGACGGGCCGGGACGGCGGGACGTGCGCGTCACCCGGTTCCTGGGCGAGCAACGGCTGCCGCACCTGATGGACTTCGAGGGCACGACCGTCGGCGGGCTGTCCGGCATCACCCGCGACCCGCTGACCGACACCTGGTACCTGATCTCCGACGACCGCTGGCGCTACAACCCCGCCCGCTTCTACACCGGCCGGCTGGACTTCAACCGGGTCACCGGCGCGTTCACCGGCGTGCGGATCACCGGGCACACCACGTTCCTGCGGCCCGACGGCACGCCGTTCCCCGGGTTCGGGCAGCCCCAGTCGGCCGATCCGGAGACGATCCGCTACGACCGGCGCGCCCGGCGGCTGCTGTGGGCGCACGAGGGCGACCGGCCCGACGAGACCCACCCGGGCATCCCGGTCTCCGGCCTGTTCGTGCGGTGGACCGACCGGGAGGGCCGGTTCCAGGGCGAGCTGCCGCTGCCCGCCAACCTCACGATGACCGACGCCCAGCGCGGGCCCCGCCGCAACCTCGGGTTCGAGGGCCTGGCCGTCGGCCGCGACCGGATCGCCGCCATCGTGGAGGGCCCCCGCTATGAGGACGGCCCGATTCCGACCACGCGGCGTGGCGCACCGGTGCGGATCACCGTGTGGGACCGGCGCGGCGCGGTGCGCGGCCAGTACGCCTACCCGCTCGACCCGCTGCCCGCCGCACCGAACCCGCCGAACGGCGCGTACGACACCGGCGTCTCCGAGCTGCTCGCGATCGACGACGAGCGGTACCTGGCGCTGGAGCGCTCGTGGATCGAGGGCGTCGGCTACAAGGTGCGGCTGTACCAGCTCGACCTGCGCGACGCGACCGACATCCAGCAGCGCGACACGCTGACCACCGGTCGCCCGTACCGGATGGCCTCCAAGCGCCTGGTGTACGACTTCGGCCTGTCCCACCAGCCGGTGCAGAACCTGGAGGCCCTGGCGTGGGGTCCGCACCTGCTCACCGGTGAGTGCACGCTGGTGGCCGGGTCCGACGACAACTTCGACTCCCGCGAGGTCACCCAGTTCCTCGCGTTCGCCGTCCGGGGCTGCTGACCCGCCGCTGCTCACCGGCGGATCGGCACGATGACCTTCGGCCCCTCGAACAGCCAGTCCTCGTCCGCCCGCACGCCGGTGAGCAGCGTCATCAGCGCCAGGTTCTGCGCCATGTCCCGGTACGGATGGCCCTCCTCGCCGAACCGGCACAGCCACGCCTCCTCCGGGTCGTCCGCCTTCGGGTCCTGGAACGGGCTGAACATCCCGGCCCGCTCACCGTCGCGCCACCAGTGGACGCGCTGGTCACCACCGGCCGGGTTGTCGAACGTCGCCGCCGCGACCCCGCCCGCCGACACGGCGGCGAGGAACGCGTCCTTCACGGGGATCGTGCCGCCGAGCACCGTCAGGCCACCCTCCGGTGGGGCGCTCAGCCACACCTCGCCGTCCCCGGGGACGCCGAACGTCCCGCGCCCGACCCTGCGCACCAGTTCGGCCAGGTCGAGGCCCGCCACGAACGCGATACCGACGGCCTCGGTGTTCTGCTCCCACCGGTCGTAGAAGGCCATGAGCGCGTCGGCCTCCGCCTGCCGTGCCCGTTCCTCCTCGGTGATGGCCGGGGCTCCGGGGAGCCCGGCGAAGATCTCGGCGAGCGGCCCGAACAGCGCCGTCCGCCCGGCCGACCGGTCGCCGACGACCGGCCGCCACGCATCGGCCCCCGCGTCCAGCAGCACCCGCGCCGCGTCGGCGTGCCTTCGCCGCACCGCGCACCACAGCGGGGTCTCGCCCAGCGCGTTGACGGCCTCGACGTCGGCGCCGTGCTCGATCAGCAGTTCCACGACCTCGGCCGACGCCTCCTCCTCCCACAGAGCCTCGTGCAGTGGCGTGTTGCCCACCGCGTGCAGCGCGGCGCACGGATCGGCTCCCGCGGCCAGCCGTTCCCGTACCGCCTCCGCGTCCGCCCACGGCACCAAGCCCGCCCCCCACCCGCCGTTCCCCGTCATCGCCCCTCCGTTCGTGATCATCGGTCCGGCCCATCCGAGCAGCCGGGCCCGGTCGTCTCCAAGGGGGTGGATCGTCCGGTTCCGGCCGTGTGCGAGGATGACCCGGCGAAGGCGACGGCGGAACGAGGAAGTCCGGTGCGAATCCGGCGCGGTCCCGCCACTGTGATCGGCGAGCGGATCCCGACGACGCCACTGCCCGGACGGGCGGGAAGGCCGGGACGAGCCTCGACCCGAGAGCCAGGAGACTCACGCGGTCGCCTCCTCGACGGAACTGGGGCGGATCTCCCCAGAGAGGACGGAGAACTCGGATGAGAACGTCATGGCCGCTCCCCGGCGCCCTCGTCGCCCTGCTGCTCGCGGTCGCCGCGTGCGGCGGCGGGCAGGACGGCGGTGACGCCGCCGCCGGTGACCGGTGCGTCGCCGTCCACGACCCGGCCAGGGACTACTTCCCGGTCAAGCAGACCGTGCGGCACGCCACCAACTTCACCCTGCGGTACGCGAAGAACTATCAGGTCGTGACCGTCAAGCAGCCCTCGCCAGGCTCCCGGCCCGAGACGTACGTGCTGGTGCGCTGCGGCACTCCAACCCCCAAGCTCACCGGCGCGCTCGCGGGCGCGGTGGTCGTGGAGACACCGGTCCGCTCGGTGTTCGCGGGCTCCACCACGCACCTGCCGTTCCTGACCGACCTCGGCGTGCTCGACCGGCTCAGGGGCGTGGCCGCCGCCGGACTGATCACCTCCCCGCAGGTCAGGGAACGGGTCCGGGCCGGGACGGTGGTCGAGTACGGCGGCACCACCGGCGAGGACGTCGACACCGAGAAGGTGATCGCCGCCCGCCCCGACGTGCTGATGACCGACGGCCGGGAGAACCGCGCGTACGGGCCGCTGCGGCAGGCCGGGGTGAAGATCCTCGCCAACGCCGAGTGGCAGGAGGCCACCCCGCTCGGCCGCCTGGAGTGGATCAAGTTCGTCGCCGCGCTGACCGGCACGGAGGCCACCGCGGTCCGGGTGTTCGACAAGGTCGCGGCCGACTACGGCGTGCTGGCCGCCAGGGCGGCGCGGGCCCGGCCGGTCACGGTGCTGCCCGGCCAGATGTTCCAGGGCCAGTGGGCGGTGCCCAACGGCGGCAGCTTCATGACCGCGCTGCTCAGGAACGCGGGCGGCACGCACCCCTGGGCGGACACCCCCGGCACCGGCAGCACCACCCTCGACCTGGAGACCGTCCTGGCGAGGGCGCGGGACGCGAGGATCTGGCTGCCGCAGGTCAACGAGTGGAAGTCCCTCGCCGACGTCACCAAGGCGGACTCCCGGTACGGGGAGTTCACCGCCGTGAAGACCGGGCAGGTCTGGCCCGCCAACAAGGCGCTCGGCCCCGGCGGCGGCAACGACCTCTACGAACGCGGGGTCAGCCGCCCCGACCTGATCCTGGCCGACCTGGTCGCCATCCTGCACCCCGACCTGGTCCCCGGCCACCGGTTCACCTTCTACCAGCGGCTGGCGCGGTGACCCGACGGCGCCGGGCCGTCCTGCTCGCCGCGCTGGGGGGCGCGGTGGCCGCCGCGTTCGTGCTGGCGGTCGCGGTGGGCTCGACGCCGATCCCGCCGGACCGCCTGCTGCCCGCCCTGCTGCGCGCCGACGGCGCGGACCCGGGGACGGAGGTCATCGTCTGGTCGGTGCGGCTGCCCCGCGCGGTCACCGCCCTGCTGGCCGGGGCGGCGCTGGCGGTGGCGGGCGTGCAGATGCAGACCCTGTTCCGCAACCCGCTGGCCGAGCCGTACATCCTCGGGGTCAGCTCCGGGGCGAGCCTGGGGGTCGCGCTGATCGTCACCGGCTGGGGCGGGGTGGCGGGCGCGTTCACCGCCGGGGTCGCCGGGCTGGGCCGCGCCGGGGTGGTGGTCGCCGCCTCGGCGGGCGCGGCGGCGGTGCTCGGGCTGGTGCTGGCGCTGTCGCGGCGGGTCCGGTCGGTGGTGACGCTGCTGATCATCGGGGTGATGGTGGGTTCGGCGACGACCTCCCTCATCACGGTGCTGCTCGCGTACGCCGATCCGCAGCGCGCCCAGCAGTTCATCGGCTGGAGCCTGGGCAGCTACACCGGCACCACGTGGGCGGACCTGGCGCTGTTCGCCCCGGTCAGCGGGGCCGCGCTGGCGGTCGCGCTGGCGGGTGTCAAGCCGCTCAACGCGCTGCTGCTCGGCGAGGGCTACGCGCGGACGATGGGCGTGCGGGTCCGCCGGGTCCGCACGGTGACGCTGCTGACGGCGTCGCTGCTGGCGGGGTCGGTCACCGCGTACTGCGGGCCGGTGGCGTTCCTGGGCCTGGCGGTGCCGCACCTGGCGCGGCTGCTGCTCGGGACGGCCGACCACCGGGTGCTGCTGCCGGGGGCGGTGCTGCTGGGCGCGACGGTGTCGCTGGTGTGCTGCGCGGCGACCCAGGCGCCGGGCGGCGGCGCGGTCCTGCCGCTGAACGCGGTGACGACGGTGCTGGGCGCGCCCGTCGTGATCACCGTCCTGCTGCGCAGCCGCGTCGCCCGCGCGGGGATGGCGCTGTGACCGGGCTGGCGCTGCGGTCCCTCGCCGTCGGCTACCCCGCCCGGCGCGGCCGTCCCGCGCGCCGGGTGCTCGGCGGCCTCGACGCGACGGCCCGGCCCGGCGACCTGACCGTCCTCATCGGCCCGAACGGCACCGGCAAGTCCACGCTGCTGCGGACCCTGGCGGGGCTCCAGCCCGCGCTGGCGGGCCACGTTCTGCTCGACGGCCGTGACGTGACCTCGTTCGACCCGCCCGACCTGGCCCGCCGGATGGCCGTCGTGCTCACCGAACGGGACGTGCCCGCACTGCTGACGGCGCGCGACCTGGCCGCGCTCGGCCGCCATCCGCACACCGGCTTCACCGGACGCCTCACCGCCGCCGACCACACCGTCGTCACCTGGGCGCTGGAGGCGGTCAACGCCGCCCACCTCGCCGAACGTCAGGTCACCGAACTGTCGGACGGCGAACGGCAACGCGTCCTCACCGCGCGGGCCCTGGCCCAGGAGCCCGCCGCGATCCTGCTGGACGAGCCCACCGCGTTCCTGGACGTGCCGTCCCGGGTGGCGTTGATGGGGCTGCTGCGGCGGCTGGCCCGGGACCGTTCCCTCGTCGTCGTGGTCTCCACCCACGACCTCGAACTGGCGCTGCGGATCGCCGACCGGGTCTGGCTCGTCACCCCGGACGGCGCGCTGCGCTGCGGCACCCCGGAGGAGTTGACCCTGGACGGCGCGATCGCCGCCGCGTTCGATGGCGGCGGCCTGACGTTCGACGCGGTCTCCGGCGTCTTCGTGCTGCGCGGCGGCACCGCCGGGTCGGCCCGGATCGTCGCCGACGGCCCGCACCGCCCCCTGCTGGAACGCGCGCTGACCCGCGAGGGCTGGCACGTCACGCCGGACGGCCCCGCCGACCTCACCGTCACCTGGACCGGCGAGGGCTACGAGGCCACCCTCGACGGCGGCACCCGGTCCTTCCCCACCCTCGCCGACCTCACCGACTGGGCCCGTTCTCCAGATGCGCGATGACCTTCTCGCGTTCGC
>DATADI010000120.1:0-3118 GCA_036258615.1 Thermomonospora sp.
GGCGTCGTCCGGGTGCGCCGGCCCGTCGGCGTGGCGGCGCCCCTCGTCGGCGACGACGTGTCCCTGCACGATGCGCAGATACAGCGTCGTCGTGTCGCTCCACAGGTCGCGCCCGGCGTCGTCCCGGACGTCCTTGTGCCCCACCAGCGTGAGCGGGTGGCCGGCGGCGTCGGCGAAGTGCAGCCGGTAGTACATCCGCTGGTGCCCGGTCCGGTCCTGCTGGACGAAGAGGTTGAAACCACCGGAGGTCACCGGCAGCCGGCCACCCAGGGCCTCGCAGTCGATCCACCCGTGCAGCGCGGCCTCGTGGCGGGGGTCGAGCAGGAAGCGGTTCACCCCGTCGATGTCGATGGTGAGCCGGAAGGCCAGCCGGGTCCCCCGCTCACGACCGCAGAGGGCGCCGCGCCGGGGGTCGGTCGCCCCGAAGGCGAACCACCCGGACATCTCCTCGGTGAACGACAGGCGGGTGCGCGGGGCGGCGACGTCGTCCACCGGCCTGACCTCGATGCCGTTGTCGGCGCACCACGCCCGTGCCGCGCGCACGCCCGCGTTCACGACCTCGGCGACCCGGTCACGGCTGAACGTGACCAGGTAGTGCACCGGTACCTCGGCCTCGAGCACCTTGACCTCGATGTGGCGGCCGAACTCGCCCCTCTCCCCCAGCGCGTTGCTGGCGGCTATCCGGTCCAGGGTCCGCCGGAAGTGGCCGTTGGCGGCGGTCTCGATGACCTGGAAGTACTGGGCCAGCAGCCCCGGACGCCACACCCGCTGCCGGCTGACCGTCCAGATGACCCAGAGCTCGTCGGCTCCCCGGCGGATCGCCTCCTCCAGGTTGGCGTCGGTGATGTAGACGGCGTCGATGTGGGTGTCCCCGTCGATGACCACCGGGGGGAACCACGTCGGCAGGGACACGGCGGCGACCAGGAAGTCCTCGTCGACGTCGGCCGGCTCACGGACGGTCAGCTCGTTGCGGCTGAAGTTGTAGGCGTTGAACGTGGCCGGGTGGGGGCTGCGCCGGATGCGGTCCCAGTCCAGTCCCCAGTCCCGGAACACGTTGCGCCGGTACTTGTCCAGGGTGAACAGCGAGGGCGTGAACGGTCCCCGGGCCAGTCCCCTCCAGTTCGGCGCGATGCCCCGCTTCGGGTCGCCGAGCCGCCAGTTGTCGGCGATCTGGCGGCCGGTCATCCCCTGGCAGTACATCGCCAGGTTGAACACCCCGCCGCTGGCCCCGTCCGCGTCGTCGAAGGTGAGCCCCGCCTCGTCCAGCCACACCTGCAGGACACCGGCCTGGAACGCGACCTTGAGGCCCCCACCGGCGAGGATCAGCGCCCGCCTCGGCCGCTCCGTCCCCTGCGTCGTGCTCACGGCTCACCTCCCGGGTCGGCTGGACGCCTCGTCGACCAGGCGATCGGCGAACCGGTCGGCCAGCGCCGCGATCGTCAGGGACGGGTTGGCGCCGACCGGGCCCGGCATCACCGATCCGTCGGCGACGTAGAGGCCGGGGTACCCGAACACCCGCCCGTGGGAGTCGACGACCCCGCGGTCCGGGCCGGCGCCCATCGGACAACCGCCCAGCGGGTGGACCGTGACGAGGAGGTTCAGCCACCACAGCGGGTTGACGTAACGGGCTCCCATCGCGGCGCTGAGGTCGCGCATGGCGCCGTCGACGCGCCGGAAGTAGGCGCGGGACGCCGACGGTCGCCAGTCCACGTCCAGGTACCCGCCGCGCAGGCGCATCCACCCGTCCGGGACGTCACGGCCCATGCCCAGCAGCGGCAGCGAGGTGACCCCGCGGGTGTTGCGCGCGAACACCCGGCTGATCGGGGACCCGATCGACGTCCTCGGCCGGCGGGTGAGGCGGGCGAGACCACGCTCGAGGAGGAACCGTCCCAGCCCCGCCGCCTGGTCGAGGACGCCCTCCTCGAGGAGCCAGTTGACGAACTCCGGATAGCCGGCGTCCTCGATGTAGGCCCCGCGCCCGCTGCCCCCCTCGGCGGTGTCGGCGAGCCGGGTGGCGGAGGTGATCACCGGGCCGTACGTGGGGTCGAGCCGGCGCAGTCCGCCGTCGCGGGCGCGCGCGCCCATGGTGAACCCGAGGTAGTCACCGTTGCCCGAGAACCGGGCTCCGAGCATCGGCGAGAGACGGGGGAACGCCGACCGGTTCCTCAGCAGGAGGAAGGTGCTGCCCAGCGCGCCCGCGGACAGCACCAGCCGGCGGCAGGTGAGACGCCGCACCGGGAGCCCGTCGGTCGGTACCGGCCCGTCGTGGTCGGGGTCGCGGTGCTCGACGTAGTCCACCGCGTAACCGCCCTCCACGGGCCGGAGGGCGCGGACCTCGGCGCGCGGGCAGATGGTGGCGCCCCGGTGCCGGGCGGCGGACAGGTAGGTGTGGTCGAGGGTGTTCTTGCTCCCGCTGTTGCACCCGATGTCGCACTCACCCACCAGCCGGCACGTCGAGCGGGGCAGCCCGTGCAGGTTCGGATACCCGCGTTCGGGGATCGGCTCCCCAGGCACCGGCCGGTCCGGGTCGGCGCCGAACGTCACGGCGAGGTTCGGCAGCTGCCAGTCCAGTCCGAGCGTGGCGGCCGCCTCCCGCATGGCCGTCGCCTTGCGGGTGCGGTCGTAGGGCTCCCGGTCCAGGGGGTACCGCTGGACCTCCATCATCCGCTCGACCGCGCAGTAGTGGCGTTCGAGGTCGGCGTAGGTGACCGGCCAGTCCTCCACCCCGCCGCCGGGCAGCGGCTCGGTGACGAAGGTGCTCGGGTCCTTGCGCAGGAGCACGTTGGCGTAGATGAGCGAGCCGCCGCCGAGTCCGCTGCTCACCACCGCCGAGATGCGGGAGAACGACCAGACGTCGAAGAGCCCCTGCCTGCCCTCGCTCGGGTCCCAGAAGTTGCGGGCCATGTCGTGGGGCGACCGGGGGAAGGAGCCGGGTGGGTACGCCCGGCCACGCTCCAGCAGGCAGACCGCCAGGCCCGCGTCGGCCAGGCGCCACGCCATCACCGAGCCGCCGAAGCCGGACCCGACGACCACGACATCGAAGTCCGACCGCCCGCCCGTCACCCCGGGTCGCTCGAGGGTCGTGGACGCGCCCCGGTCCCGCGTCCGGTGCGGCGAC
>DATADI010000121.1:0-25829 GCA_036258615.1 Thermomonospora sp.
GCCAGGCGGGGCCGACGGGCCGGACGTACCCGACGGACCGGGCACGCCTGACGAGCCGAGCACGCCCGACGGGCCGGGTGTGGTGGAGGGGACCAGGAACCATCCGGCGACGAGCAGCGCCGCCGCGACCGGCACGGGGAACAGGAACGTCCACCGCCAGCTCACCTCGGTCAGCAGGCCGGACAGCAGCAGCCCCACGCTGAAGCCGCCCGCGCCCGCCAGCGAGTACACCGACAGGGCCCGGGCGCGTGCCCGCCCCTCCGGGAACTCCGCGGCGATCAACGCCAGGCCGGTGGGGGCGGTCAGCGCGACGCACATGCCCTTGGCGACCCGTCCCGCGATCAGCAGGCCGCCGCCGGACGCCGCCCCGCACACCACGGACGCGACGGCGAACCCCGCCAGAGCCACGAGGTAGACCCGCCGCCGCCCGAACAGGTCGACCAGACGGCCACCGGACAGCAGCAGCCCTCCGAACCCGAGCGCGAACCCGCCCATCAGCCACTGCCCGGTCTCCGGAGACAACCCCAGCTCGGCACTGACGGCGGGCAGTGCGACGACCGTGGTGGACACCTCCAGCGCGTCCAGGAGCATGGCCCCCGACAACACCACCAGCAGCGCCCAGAGCCGCGGAGTCAAACGTCCCCGCGATGGCACCCTCTCCATCACCGCTCGTCTCATCCATCCTCCCCAGCCCCCACCCGCCAGCCCTCCCAGGCCACCCGGGCACCTCACCTCCCGGCGCGCCCGCCCAGCGGTGACGCGACGGCCCCTCACGGCGCACCCCTCATAGACACTTCGGACGCGAGGCAACGTCTTGAGAGACCGCCGCTCACCAAGCCAGCCGCTCTACCACCCGCAAACCAGCAGCTCACGCCGCCCCGGCGCGAGACGACACCTCGGTGCAGCCGTCCAACCCGGTTTCAGGTGACCGATCAGCCGGTTGCAGGTGCCGATCGTCGGTCGGCCGTTGGTGAACGGCCCGAGAGCGGGGCTACCGACCATGGGGCCGGGGCTCATGCGGCGGTGGCTTGGCCGTTCGTGTTGGGGGACGGCCGCAGGTCGGATCGGGGTGTGGTTTCGGGGGTCAGCCGGCCAGGGTGCCGCCGGTGGCGTCGAGGAAGGCGCCGGTGATCCAGCGAGCTTCGGGGGAGGCGAGGAAGCCGATGACGTCGGCGATGTCCTCGGGTTCGCCGACGCGGTTGAAGGCCGAGAGGGCGGACATCTGTTCGACGGCCTCGGGGATCTGGAAGACCGGGTTGCCGTTGCGGGTGATGCCGGGGGCGACGGTGTTGACGGTGATGCCGCGCGGGCCGAGGTGCTTGGCGTAGTGCAGGGCCAGCATCTCCACGGCGGCCTTGGTCATCGCGTAGGCGATCTCCTGGGCGTTGGCGAACCTGGTCAGGCCCGAGGAGATGTTGATGACGCGTCCGCCGTCCGGCATGATCCGCAGCGCCCGCTGCAGGATGAAGAACGGGGCCTTGGCGTTCACCGCGACCAGTTCGTCGAACAGTTCCGAGGTGGTGTCCTCGGGGGCGACGCCGCCCATGATCCCGGCGTTGTTGACCAGGATGTCGAGCCGGGCCGGGTCGGCGCCCAGGGCGTCGAGACCGGCGGTCAGGCCGTCGAACAGCGTGTCGACGTCGCCGGGGACGCCGAGCACGGCGCCGACGGCGAACGCCCGGCCGCCGGTCTCCTCGATGTGGGCGACGACCTTCCCGGCGGCCTCGGCGTCCCGGCCGTAGTGCACGGCCACCAGGGCGCCGTCCCGGGCCAGGCGTGCGGCGGCGGCCCGGCCGATGCCCCGGCTGGCCCCGGTGACCAGGGCCGTCTTTCCTGCGAGAGTGCCCATGTCAGTCCTCCTGCGAAGTGGTGTGGGACGCGGGTACGGGGACTCCGGCGGCGGGCCGGCCGCTGGTCCAGATGACCCGCAGTGCCAGCCGCCGGAAACGCCACCCGCCGGGCCCTCGTACGGTGGCCCCGTCGAGGCGGGCCCCGAGGTGGAAGTGCCCCGGGGCGCCGGACCCGGCGGGGTGCACGTGGGTGGCGAGCATGTTCCACACGACGGTGGCGTGGTCGCCGTCGAGCGTGACCAGGTGGTCGGTCGCGTGGTGGTGGGTCCGGTCCCAGCGGCCCATGAACCGGGTGGTGAACTCGGCCAGGCCCGCCACGCCCTCATGGCCGCCGACCGGGAAGTCGAGGACCACGTCCTCGGTGAACAGCGAGCGGGCCCACGCGTCGTCGAAGCGCCGCGCGTCCAGCGAGTGGTGGTAACGGCTGACCAGGTCGATGAGGTCGGCGCGGTCGGCGAGGCGGAGGCCGGTGTCAGCGGTCGGCGGCATGCGCGGCCTCCGTCAGGACGGGCAGCGGGGCACCGGCCCAGCGGCGCAGCGCCGTGGACAGGTCGGGTGACGCGGCGTCCGGGGCGGCCCAGGCCACGTGACCGTCGGGCCGGACGAGGACCGCGTCGGTGCCCGCCAGCGGGCTGCCGGGGCCGAGCCGGTGCGGCCGGGCCGTCACCACGTCGATCCGGTCGGTCCACGGCGCGGCCGTCTCGCGCAGCAACGGATCGTCGGCCAGGTCCAGCAACACCCCGCGGCCCCGGTGCAGCAACTCGGCCGTGTCGGTCTTACCCGGGCCGCCGACCAGTTCCAGCTTCGGCATGCGCAGGCCCAGCAGGGGATGGTCGCCGGGCCCCATGTCGTACCGGATCTCCAGGCCGCTCACCATGCCGACCAGATGCCGGGCGACCTCCTCGTAGGCCATCAGCTCGGCCATCACGTCACGCAGCGGCTGCATCTCCTCGCCGCTGAGGAACAGCAGCCCCTGCGCCCGCGTGTTGGTCAGCAGCCGCCGACCCACCGGATGACGTTCGGCGTGGTAGCTGTCGAGCAGGCCGGGCGGCGCCCAGCCCGCGACCTCGGCGGCCAGCTTCCAGCCCAGGTTCACCGAGTCCTGGATGCTGGTGTTCATGCCCTGGCCCCCGGCGGGCAGATGGACGTGCGCGGAGTCGCCCGCCAGCAGCACCCGGCCCCGCCGGTACTCGGTCACCTGGCGGGTCGCGTCACCGAACGAGCTGACCCACTCGGGCGTGCCGTGGTGGATGTCCTCGCCGGTGAGCCGCTGCCAGGCGTCCGCGACCTCCTGCCAGGCGGGCGGCTCGGTACGGCGGCGCGGGGGTCTGCCGCGTTCGCAGACGATGATGCGGTCGACGCCCTCGGCGATCGACACGGCCATCACCATGCCGCCGGGCACCGTCTCGCCGATGAGACGCGGCCGGATCCCGCAGCCGCGCACGTCGGCGAGGAACATCTCCATGGTCGCCTCGGTGCCCGGGAAGTCGAACCCGGCCGCCTTGCGGACGGCGCTGCGCCCCCCGTCGCAGCCGACCAGGTAGGCGGCGCGCAGCCGGTACGGGCCGTCCGGGCCCCGCACCTCGGCCTCCACCGCGTCGCCCAGGTCGGCCAGGCCGGTCAGCTCGTGGCCGCGGCGCAGGTCGGCGCCGACCTCGGCCGCCCACCCCTCGAGCATGGCCTCGGTACGGGCCTGCGAGACGTTCTTGGCCCCGTAGTGGGCGCCCTCGACGACCCCGAAGTCGAGCGGCAGGCCGCCGAAGTGCCCCTTGTTGCTGGTCTCGACCGGGCCGAACCTCGGCAGCAGTCCGCGCTGGTCGAAGACCTCCATGGTCCGGGCGGTGAACCCGAGCCCCCGGGACTGCCCGGTCGGCTCCGGCAGGCGTTCCAGGACGATCACGTCCGCCCCGGCGACGCGCAGCTCACCGGCGAGCATCAGCCCCGCCGGGCCCGCCCCCACGACGATCACCTGGGTGTCCATGCGCCCTCCTTCACGCCGGGCCGGACGGGGAGCCGGGTGAGGGCGTAGAACGTGGCGGACTCGCGCCGGGTCAGCTCCTCGTCGGCGAGGGTCAGGTCCGGGAAGCGCTCGAACAGCCGGTGCAGGGTCTCCTCCGCCTCGGCGCGGCCGAGGGCGCGGCCGATGCAGTAGTGCACTCCCCCGCCGAACGAGATGTGACCCGGATCGGGCCGCAGGATGTCGAACCGGCCCGGGTCCTCGTAACGGGACGGGTCACGGTTGGCCGCCGCCAGGTCCAGGACGACCTGGGCGCCCTCCGGGATGGGCTGCCCGGCGAGCACCACGTCCTCGGTGGCGGTGCGGCTGAGGTAGTTGACCGGGGAGTCCATCCGCAGGATCTCCTCGACGGCCGACTTGACCAGCTCCGGGTCCTCGCGCATGCGGCGCAGCTGGTCGGGGTGGTCGAGCAGCTCCAGGACACCGTTGGCGATCAGGTTGGCGGGGGCCTCGTGCCCGGCGATGAGGATCAGCACGACGATGGTGAGCATCTCCTCCATCGGCATCGGCTCACCGTCGATCTCCAGCGACACCAGGGTGCTGATGAGGTCGTCCCCCGGGTTGGCCCGCCGTTCGGCCAGGATCGGCAGCAGGAACGTCGAGCAGTTCTTCACCGCCTCACCGGCGTCCAGCAGCTGCTGGTCGGTCGGCCGCAGCTCCATGATCGCGATGACCCGGGAGGCGAACCCCAGCAGGACCTGCGCGCCGCCGACCCCGATGTCGAGCAGCTCGGCGATGATCCCGACGGTGACCGGGTACGCCAGGTCGGCGACGACGTCGAACTCCGGCAGGTCCTCCACGCCGTCGAGGGCGGCGTCGACGATGGCGCGGATCCGGGGGCGCATCTCGTTGACGCGCTTGGGGGCGAAGCTGCGCGCCACCGTCACCCGGAGCCGGTCGTGCGAGGGCCCGTCCATGAACAGCTGGAGCATGGCGCTGAGCAGGGACGGCAGCTCCTCGAAGTTGCCGAGCCGGGCCAGCAGGCCCAGGTTGTCCACCCGGTCGCTGCTGAAGGCCGAGTCGGTCAGCACCCGCCGGGCCGCCTCGTGGGAGGAGACGACGTACACGTCCATCTCCTCGTCGTAGTGGACCGGCTTGTGGGCGTTCGGGAACGCGCGGAGACGGGCGTTCATGCCGCACCTCCCGCCACCGCGGCGGCGCGGAACTCGGCGTCCAGCCGGCCGAGCGGGGTCGCCGGCGGGCGCAGGCCGTCGAGTTCGGCCATGATGTCGGCCCAGTGCCCGGTGGAGCCCAGGGCGCCGAGGATGGCGGTGACCCCGGAGTCCATGCGGGCGAAGAACAGCACGTCGGGCGGCATGTTCATGCGCTTGACGACCGCGCCGTGCGAGCCGAACGGGGAGAACAGCCGCCGCGCCACCGACGCGGCGTGCTCGGGGGTGTAGGTGAAGGGTTGTTCGGCGGTCATCGGCCGCCACTGCTCCGACATCCAGTCCATGAGCTCCTCCGGAGTGGGGGCACGCTCGGGCCGGACCGAACCCAGGTCCACCGAGGCGCGCCAGGTGCGTTCGGCGTCACCGGCGACCCCGGCCTGGACCATCTCGACCAGATGGGCCAGCTTCCGCTCGGAGTAGCGCTTGACGCAGCCGAAGTCGAGGAAGGTGACCGAGCCGTCGGCGTGGAAGAGGTAGTTGCCGGGGTGCGGGTCGGCGTAGGCCATCCGGAACCGGCGCAGCCCACCCCAGATGAACCGGTAGATGACCTCGCCCCAGCGGTCGCGCAGGTCCTGGCTCTGCTCGGCGGCCTGCGACCAGCTCATGCCGTCGGCGTACTCCATGGTCAGGACCCGCGCGGTGGACAGCTCGCCGACGACGGCCGGAACCCGGATGAACGGGTGACCGCGGTAGGCGGCGGCGAAGTCGCTCTGGCTCGCGGCCTCGGCGCGGTAGTCCAGTTCCTCGCCGATGCGTTCGGCGACCTCGGCCACCAGCGCCTTCGTGTCGATCTTCGGGGTGCCCGGCATGATCACCCCGGCCACCCGCAGGAACGTGGTGAGCAGGTCCACGTTGGCCAGGTCGGCGCGGATCGCCTCCTCCACGCCGGGGTACTGGACCTTCACCGCCACGTCACGGCCGTCGTGCAGCCGGGCCCGGTGCACCTGGCCGATGGAGGCGGCGGCGAACGGCATCGGCGTGAACTCGGCGAAGACCTCCTGGGGCGGCGCGCCCAGCTCGGCCTCCAGCACCGCCGCCGCGTCGCCCGGGTCCATCGGCGGGGCGCTCGCCTGGAGCCGCTGCAGCGCCTCCCGGTACGGCGTCGGCTCGTCGGGGTCGGCGGGGGTGCTCAGCGACATGAACGAGATGATCTGCCCGGCCTTCATCAGCACCCCGCGGGACCGGCCCAGCAGTTCGGCGTACCGCTCGGCGGAGCGTTGCCGGGCCGCGTCCGACCGGCCGTCGGCGCCCCGGATCCGCTGCTGGAGGGCGGCGACGACGTTCTCCCCGGCGGTACGTCCGGCGAGGGTCGCCAGCGGCAGCGCCCTGCGCACCCGCCCGGCCGGTACCGGACCGGCCGGACGGTCGTGCCTTTCCGTCATGGTGCTCCTTCCGTGCCCGCGGGGCGTCCCGGCAGGGCGTCGATGGCCGACACGTCGGCGACATGACCGGCGAACTGGATGAGGTGCCGCCTGACGGCCGGGCCGAGGTCCGCCTTCGCGATCGCCTCGACGGCCTCGGCGGCCAGCGCGGCGCAGGCGCCCGCCACGTGGTCGTGGATCGCGAGGTCGCGCAGCAGCCGCCGCACGGCGGGGACCTCGGCCTCGCGCAGCCGCCCGGTGTCCACCCGGTCCAGCAGGGCGCGTGCGGCCGGGTCGTCCGGGGGCAGGTGGCGGCGGGCCAGGGTCAGCAGCAGCGTGCGCTTGCCCTGCCGCAGATCGTCGCCCGCCGGTTTCCCGGTCACCGCCGGGTCGCCGAGCGCGCCGATCAGGTCGTCCCTGAGCTGGTAGGCCAGGCCGACGGGACGGCCGTAGCCGGTGAGGGCGTCGCCGAGGTCCGCCAGGCGGCCCGCCAACGCCGCGCCGAGCCGCAGCGGGCCCTCCACGGTGTAACGGGCGGTCTTGTACCCGGCGATGACCTCGGGGTCGGGGGCGCCGTCGGCGGGGGCCGCCGCGGCGAGCAGGTCGAGGTACTGGCCGACGCACACGTCCTTGGCCATCTGGAAGAACTCCCGCTGGGCCGCCGCGGGCGCCCCCACCAGCAGCCCCATCGAGGAGAAGAACGCGAAGTCGCCGACCGCGACGGCGACACCCTCCCCGAAGCGGCGCGGCTCCCCCGCGTACCCCGACCGACGATGCGCGTCCTCGAACCGGACGTGTGTGGTGGGCAGGCCACGGCGGGTCGGTGAGTCGTCCATGACGTCGTCGTGCACCAGGCAGGCGGTGTGCAGCAGTTCGAGCGCCACGCCGAGGTCGATGACCCGGGGGTCGTCGGCCGCCCCGCCCGCCCCGACGAACCCGAGGAACGCCAGGGCCGGGCGCAGCCGCTTGCCACCGGACAACGCCGCCGTCCGTGTCGCCTCGACGACATCCGGCGCGGCCGTCGCGAGCGGCGCGTACCGGTCGTGGTCGTCCCCGAGCACCACGCGCAGCCGCTCCTCCACGCGTTCGCCGACATGGCGTACCGTCTCGCCGACACCGGCCAGGGTGGTCACCGTCATCCGACCGCACTCCTTCCTGGCCGTCGCGCCGCCCGCACCGACGGCGCCCCGAACCACCGGCGCAACGCACCCTCCAGGTCGTCGTCCTCGCCGTTCACCCACGCCACATAGCCATCCGGCCGCACCAACACCGTGTGCAGCCCCTCCAGCCCCTCCGCATCACCGCCGGGCGCGCCGTGGACGACGCCGACACGGGGCCCCCGGCCAGGCACCAGGACCTCCAGCCCCTCCGCATCGTTGGTGGGGGTGGCGTGGACGACGTCGATGCGGGAGGCCCAGCCGGGGATCAGGGTCTCCAGGTGGGTGCGGGTGAAGGGGGATCCAGGCAGGGTGAGGAGCACGCCGCGGCCGTGGACGGGTAGGCGGGCGGTGGAGACCGTGCGGGTGCCGGTGCGCAGGGTGATGTCGGGCATCCGGCGGCCGACCAGCCGGTGGTGGCCGGTGCCGTAGCGGATGTCCAGGCCGCTGACCAGGGCCGCCAGGTGGTCGCGGGCTTGGCCGTAGGCGAGCAGTTCGGCCAGTACGGTGCGCAGTGGCGTGACCTCCGGCCCGCCGAACAGGAGGATCTCCTGGGCCGTCACCGCCCGCAGGACGCGTGCGCCCACCGGGTGCCGTTCGGTGTGGTAGCCGTCCAGCAGGTCGTCGTCGGCCCAGCCGTGGACGCGCCCGGCGAGCCGCCAGCCGAGGTTGACCGCGTCCTGGAGGCCGACGTTGATCGACTGGCCGCCGATCGGCAGGTGGCGGTGCGCCGCGTCGCCCGCCAGCAGCACCCGGCCCCGCCGGTAGCGGGTGACCTGGCCGCGCGCGTTGCCGAACGCGTCCGTCCAGACGGCTCGGCCGGTGGAGATGTCCTCGCCGGTCACCTTCGCCCAGGTGTCGGCGACCTCGGTGAACGCCGGGGGGCCTGTGCGCCGGACCGGGGCCTGCCCGTAGGCGTGCACCATGACCCGCGTCACGCCGTCGCGGGTCGCGGCGACGGCGAGCCCGTGCTCCAGCCGCTCGAACCGGCGGTCGGGGATGCGCACCCCGGTCACGTCGGCGCGCAGCATCTCCCTGGTCGCCGCCGCACCCGCGAACTCGAAGCCCCCGAGGGCCCGCACGGTGCTGTCCTCGCCGTCGCAGCCGACCACGTACTCCGCGCGGAACGTCCGGCGCCCGGCGGGGCCGTCGATCTGGAGACGGACATGCCGGTCGGTGTCGGTGAGGCCGGTCAGCTCGTACCCGCGCAGGAGCTGGGCGCCGAGCCGCCGCGCGCGCCGGGCCAGCGCCGCCTCGGTCCGGTGCTGGGGCACCTTCCAGTTGCCCGCGTAGGGGCTGTTCACCGTGGACAGGTCGAACGTCAGCCCGCCGAAGTGCGCCCTCGGCTCCGGCCGGGCCTCCGCGAGCAGGTCGTCCAGCCCCCGGGCGTGCAGGATCTCGGCGGTGCGCGTGGTGAGCTGGGACGCCCGGGACTCCCGCATGGGGGCGGGCAGGCGTTCGACGATGGTCACCGAGACCCCGGCCTCCCGCAGTTCGCCCGCCAGCATCAGGCCGACCGGGCCCGCCCCGATGACGGCCACCTGCGTGTCGAGCGGTTCCCCCGTCCTGGTCATGGGCTCAGGCCCGCCCTTCCGCGTACGCCTTGGCGTGCCCGAGGGTGGCCCGGCTGTTGGCGCCCAGGGCCTCGCGGACGAACCGGCGCGCGGCGGCGAGGTCGGCGCCGTCACCGAGCACGGCGGTGATGTTGGCCTCCTCGATCCGCACGGTGTGCCGCGAGGTGACCGACAGGCCGCCGCCCGGCCGCTCCCCGATCAGCCAGCTCCCGGTGTGCAGCGACATCAGGGCGGGCGGCCGGATCTGCTTGTAGACGATGCGGGAGTGCGGCCGGCACACCCGTACCGATGTGGTGGTGTGCTGCGCGCCGTCGGCGGTACGGGTGTCCATCTCCAGGATCTGCAGGCCGGGCGTCGCCTCCTCCAGGGCGACCCGTGCGACGTGCGGCAGGCGCTCCGGCCACCGCCCCGCCTCGTTCAGGAAGTCGTAGACGTCCTCGGCGCGGCCGTCGATGTCGACCGTGTCGTCGAACGTCAGCAGCGGCTCCGCACCGGCCGTCACCGCCTCCGCGTGCATGGCGAGGGCGCGCAGCTCGGCCTGGCTGTTGGTGTCGACGGCCTTGTCGATCCAGGCCAGGTCGGCGGGGTCGCCGGTCGCCGCGTGGTACGCGTGGTGCAGCCGCACCCAGCAGCGGTCGGCGGCGATCGCCTCGATCTCCCAGGAGCCGCTCATCCCGCCGACGGGCGGCTGGGACCGCTCCTGCCGGAACCCGACGCGCAGCGCCGCCGGGTCCAGCTCGCGCCGCGACTCCCAGGTCTTGGCCGTTCCGTTCGCCGTCGCCCAGAGCCGGATCCGCTCCCAGCCGTCCCCTTCCGCGACGCGCTCGGCGTGCACGGTGGGGCCGAAGATCTGCGGCCAGTTCTCGACGTCGGCGATCAGCCGGAACACCGCCTGCGCCGGGGCGGCGACGGTGATGTCGTGCTCCACCTCACGGTGGGGACGGGTGGGCATGGTTCCTCCTCAGAAGTTGCCGAGGCCGCCGCAGACGTTGATGGCCTGGGCCGCGACCGAACCGGCGGCGTCGGAGACCAGGTAGCCGACCAGGCCCGCCACCTCCTGCGGCGTCGTGTACCGGCCCAGCGGGATCTTGGCCGTGAACCGGTCGAGGACCTCGTCCTCGGTGACGCCCCAGACCTTCGCGTAGCGTTCACGGACGCCCTGGGCCATCGGGGTCTCCACATAGCCGGGGCACACGGCGTTGACCGTGATCCCGGCCTTGGCCAGCTCGTTGCCGAGCGCCTTGGTGAAGCCGACGACGCCGTGCTTGGAGGCCGAGTACGGGGCGCCCAGGACCACGCCCTGCTTGCCGGCCGTCGAGGCGATGTTGACGATGCGGCCCCAGCCCCGGTCGCGCATGCCACCGGTGTTCAGCACGCTCCTCGTCATGAGGAACACGCTGTTCAGGTTGGTGTTGATGACGTCGAACCACAGCTCGTCGGGGATGTCGGCGGTCACCCCGCCCCCGGCCCGGCCGGCGTTGTTCACCAGCACCTCGACGGGCCCGTACCGTTCGACGGCCGCCGCGACGAACGCCTCGATCTGCTCGGCCGACCGCACGTCGCAGACCCCGCCGTCGACGTCGTGGCCCTCGTCCCGCAGCCGCTGCACGGTCGCGGCGACGTCGTCGGCACCCCGCGCGCACAGGTACACCCGGTGCCCCTGCGCGGCGAGCACCTCGGTGACCGCCAGCCCGATCCCCCGGGTGGCCCCCGTGACGATCGCCGTCCGCCGCTCCGCGCTCACGGCACCGGTCATCGCCGCCCCCGCAGCGGTCGCCGCGGTCGGGTTGGCCGCGGTCGTCGCCGTGTCCGGCGAGGTCGCCACAGCCTCGACGGGCGTGGTGGAGGACGCCGCGCTCATCGGGCGTTCACCAGGTCGAGCAGTTCGCGCGGGGTGCGGGCCTCGACGGCGGCGTCCACGTCGATGCGGTACTCCTGGCCGAGCCGGGACGCCGTCTCCAGCAGGGCGATCGAGTCGTAGCCGAGGTCGCCGAACTCGGTGTCGAGGATGTCGCCGTCGAGGTCGACCTCCTCCTCCAGGCCCGCCCCCTCGCGCAGCACTCTCCTGAGGTCGTCGAGGGTGATGGTCCGATCGGGCATCGCGGTTCTCCTATTCCTCGTCGTTGTCGTCGGGGTGGGAGCGCAGTACGAGCGCGGAGTTGAACCCGCCCGTGCCGCGCGCGAGGACCAGCGCCGTGCGCAGCGCCGCCGTCCGGGCCCGGCCGGTCACCAGGTCGAGCCGGTACTCCGGGGCGGGCGTGACCTTGGGCGTCGGCGGGATGACCCCGTCCCGCAGCGCGAGCAGGGCGGTGGCCACGTCCAGCGAGCCGCCGCCCGCCAGCAGCCGCCCGGTCGCGGTCTTCGGCGCGGTCACCGGGACGCCGCCGGGCCCGAACACGGCGTTGATCGCGTCGGCCTCGGCCCGGTCCAGGTCCGGGGTGGCGGCGGCGTCGGCGAAGACCACGTCGATGTCGCCGGGTGCGAGGTCGGCGTCGCGCAGGGCCGTCTCGATCGCGCTCCGCAGGGCCGGTTCGCGTCCGCTGCCGGGCCGGGGGTCGAAGGTGGCGGCGTACCCGGCGATCTCGCCGTAGACGTGCCGGGCGCCGCGTTCCCGGGCGGCGTCCCGGTCCTCCAGGACGAGGATCGCGCCGCCCTCGGCGGGCACGTGCCCGGCGGCGCGCGCGTCGAACGGCAGGTAGGCGGTGGCGGGATCGTCGCGGGTGCTGATCCGCCCCCCGGCCAGGTGCGCGACCCAGCCCCACGGGCACAGCGACCCGTCCACCCCGCCGGACAGCATCAGCCGGGCGTCCCTGCGGAGCCGGCGACGGGCCTGGCCGAGGGCGTCGAGCCCGCCCGCCTGCTCGGTGACCAGCACGCCGCTGGGCCCCTTCGTCCCGTTGCGGATCGAGATCTGGCCGGTGTTGACCGCGTAGAACCAGGCGAACGACTGGTAGGCGCTGACGTGGTCGGGGCCCTTGCTCCACAGGTTCCGCAGCTGGTGCTGGCCGAACTCGAACCCTCCGGCCGAACTCGCGGTGACCACGCCCATGGCGTACGGGTCTCGCTCCCCGGGCCGGACCCCGGCGTCGGCGAGCGCCCAGTCGGCCGCCGTCAGCGCCAGCCGGGTCATGTGGTCGGTCTGCGGGAGCAGCCGCCCGGGAAGGTGCTCGGCCGCGTCGAACCCGGTGACCTCCCCGGCGAGCCTGGCCGGGTAGCCCGCCGCGTCGAACCGGCCGGCCTGCCCGATGCCGTCCCGGCCCGCGCGGGTCGCGGCCCAGTACTCCTCCGTGCCGAGGCCCGTGGGCGCGACGACCCCGACTCCCGTGACCACCACCGAACGCGTCATCGACCGCCCCCCGTGTCGGGGCCCGTCAGGACCATGGCGCTCTGGAAGCCGCCGAACCCGCTGCCGACGCTCAGCACCGTGTCGGTACGCCACTCGCGGGCGACGCGCGGCACGTAGTCGAGGTCGCACTCCGGGTCGGGGATCTCCAGGTTGGCCGTCGGCGGCACCACGTCGTCGCGGATGGCCAGGACCGACGCGGCGATCTCCAGCGAGCCGATCGCGCCCAGCGAGTGCCCCACCATCGACTTGATCGAGCTGACCGGGGTCCGGTACGCGTGCTCGCCGAGGCTCCGCTTGAACGCCGCCGTCTCGTGCCGGTCGTTCTGCTTCGTCCCGGAACCGTGCGCGTTGACGTAGTCGACGTCGGCGGCGGCCAGGCGCGCCTCGTCCAGCGCCGCCGTGATCGCCGCCGCCATCTCGGCCCCGTCCGGCCGCAGCCCGGTCATGTGGTACGCGTTGGACCGGGACGCGAACCCGGCGACCCGCGCGTAGATCTCGGCCCGCCGCGCACGGGCGTGCTCGCGCTCCTCCAGGACGAACATCGCGGCGCCCTCGCCCAGCACGAACCCGTCACGCGTCGCGTCGAACGGCCGGGACGCCCGGGACGGGTCGCCGGTGTGCGGCGTCGTCGCCCGGATCGCGTCGAAGCAGGCGAAGGTGATCGGGGACAGCGGGGCGTCGGTCGCCCCGGCGATCATCACGTCCGCCGAGCCCTCCCGGATCAGCTCGACGGCGTGCCCGACCGCGTCCAGCCCGGAGGTGCACCCGGTGGAGACCACCGCCACCGGCCCCTCGGCCCCGTGGTCGCGCGCCACCTCGACCGCGAACGAGCTGGGCACGAAGTAGTCGTACAGGTGCGGCACCGCGTACTCGTGGTCGACGAGATGAGCCCGGCCGTCGTCGCTGACCACGCGGTACTCGTTCTCCAGGCTCATGGTCGCGCCGACCGCGGTGCCCACGGTCACTCCCCGCCGCGCCGGGTCGAGGTCGGCCGGCTCGATGCCGCTGTCACCGACGGCCTCCCGGGCCGCGACCACGGCGAGCTGCGCCGCGCGGTCCATCCGCCGGATCTCCCGGTACGTCAGCCCGCTCGCCACCGGGTCGAAGTCGATCTCCGCGGCCACCCGCGACCGGAACGGCGCCGGATCGAAGAACGTCACCGTCCGGGTCGCGGTCCGGCCGTCGGTGAGGAGGCGCCAGAACTCCTTGGTCCCGACGCCGCCCGGCGCGAGCACTCCGACACCGGTGATCACCACCTCACGTGCCATGGACCCTCCTCACCTCCCCTCGTCGGGGGTGTACTGCGACAGCGCACCGGCCGGAACGATCACCGCGTGCCATGGGCTCTCCTCACCTCCGCTCATCGGCGGCCCAGTGGTAGAAGCGGGTGGCCAGCGCGTCCTTCGGTGACCGCCACGTCTCCGGGTCGTACGGCTGGACGAAGGGCTTGAGGTCCGCGCTGACCTGGATGAACTTCGGATGCGTACGGGCCTGCTCGATGGCCTCGCCGCCGTGCTCGTCGTCGAAGTCCTGGAGGTGGAAGTACAGGCCGCGGTAGTGGAACAGTTCACGGCGCCGGGTGCCCATCAGCGCGGGCATCTCGCTGTCGTCGAACTCGGCGAAGATCTCGGCCACGGACCCGGCCCGCGCCGGGTCGAGCCGCGCCACGATCAGTGTGCTGTGCATGGTCGTCCACCTGTCGGCGAAGAGGTCGGTCACGTGAGGGCCCGCCATCCGTTGACGGCCCGCCCGATGTCGAGGAGGGTGCGCGCCATGGCCCTGGCCTTGAACGATCTGCTGGTGACGGAACGGCGGACCAGGTCGTCGAACGCGCCCCGGCGGAGTTCGGCGAGCTTGAGCCGGTTCATCGCGATGTCCCACTCGACGAACGGGCGCACCGCCGGGTCCACGGTCTTCGGCCAGTCCACCGCCGAGGCCAGCAGCGCTCCGGCCCGCTCCACCTCGGCGGCGAGCAGATCGCACAGCGCCGGGGACAGCGGCCCGTGCTCCAGTTGCCGCTCGACGCTCTCCCGATCCAGGTCGAACGCCGCCAGCCGGTCCAGGGGCAGGAACAGGTGCCCGAGCGCCAGGTCCTCACGCAGGTCCCAGAGGAAGTCGATGAGCTGGAACGACGTCGTCGCGTTGCGGCACAGCGCGTGCGACTCGGCGGTCAGCGGCTCGAAGAAGGTGTTCGCCCAGATCGCCGGGGGCGCCATCGGCTCCAGGTACTCCTTCTCCAACTCCTCATAGGTCGCGTACTCGCGCTGCGTGAGAATCCGCCGCTGTGCCTCCAGGTACTCCCCGGCCTCGTGCACCGGCAGGTCCCACGTCCGCATGAAGTGCACCAACGCCCTGACCAGCGCCCCATTGACCCGCTCCTCAGCCTCCAACCCCTTAGGCAGCCCCCCACCCTCCGCGTCCGCCCCCGCTCCGTTCGGGGTGTGGTGGTCTTGGGCTGCGGTGGTGAAGGCGGCTTCCAGGCGGTCGAGGCGGCGGAGGCGGGCGTCGATGCTGCGGGTGCGGTCGTCGACGATGTCGTCCAGGTAGGTGAGGAAGGCGAACAGCACCTCCAGGTAGGGGCGCTTGTGCGCGGCCACCAGATGGCGGACCAGGAAGGGGGCGCCTCGGGCCCTGGCCTTCGCCTGAAGCAGGTCGCCTGCGACGAGGTAGCCGACGCGGGCGGGGCCCGTGATGCCGGCGGCATCGAGTTCGCGTGTGGTCAACGCCGCCTCCCGGGCGATGTCGCGGCGTGGACGGCCGCAGTGGCGAACAGGGTGGTCAGCAACGGGGAGCCGAAGTAGACCGGCAGTCGCCCGAGCTTGAAGTAGGGCAGGGCGGGCCAGGAGCCGTCCGGTGCCTGCTGCCGGAGGAGCATCCGCAGGCGTGCCCCGTCGTCCGGCAGCCCTGCACGGTGTGCGGCGAGGATGCGCAGGGCGAGGTTCAGCGCCGTGTCCCGGTCGTCGCCCGGCCCCGTGTCGCGGTCGAGGATCGCCTGGGCCAGGGGGTCGGCCAGCTCGCGGCATTCGGGGAAGCCCCCCACCAGGCGGGACACCGCGAACAGGAAGGCGTCGGGAGAGGGGTAGTAGCGGCTGCCCCGCAGGTAGGCGCCCGAGAGCAGATGGTCGGTGACGTAGCGGCGGCTCGCCTCGATGACGTCGCCGCCGTCGCGCATCCCGAGACGGCGCGCCTCCAGCAGGACGCACAGCGCGTTGGCACAGGCGACCGGGTCGTACTTGCGTCCACGGCGGACCGTGTCCGGCTCGGCATCGTCGTCCCAGTAGACGCTCACGGCCCCCCGCCCCGGCGCGGTGCCCAGCGTCGGCGCGGTGCCCATCGTCGGTGCGGAGCCGTGCGTCGGCGCGGAGCCCAGCGTCGGCGCGGAGCCCAGCGTCGGTGCGGAGCCGTGCGCCAGCGCGGAGCCCTGGGATTCGGGCGGCCCGGAGCCCAGAGGCTCGTCGGGGGCCCCGGAGCCCTCGAGTGCGTCGGGGGCCCCGGAGCCCTCGGGTGCGGCGAGGAGAAGCTCCTGGGCGATGCCTATCAGCTCGCCCGGGGAGATGAGCCTCCGCTCGTAGAGGGCGTGACCGGCCACCGCGGTGCAGTCGGTGTCCGCCGGGAAGGCGGGGCTGTCCAGGAAGATCCGGAAGCGCCGCCCCACCCGTCCCCGGTCGGCCATGCGCGCGAACGCGCGGACCAGGCCGTGTTCCCCCTCCGGCAGGAGCGGCAGACCGCAGATCGCAGCCGACAGGTCCTCACCGACGTCGTAGCCGATGTCGACACCCATCCGCAGACGGATCTGCTCACGCGTCTCCGCCGGCGAGTACGACGACGCGAACGACACATCGAACGCGATCCGGCTCCCCATCGCGACACCGCCGACAGCCACATCACCGCCGACGACCTCGCCGCCATCGGTGACCGCACCACCGCCGGTGATCGCAGCGTCATCGGTGGCCACCGCGCCGCCGAGGGTGACCGTGCCTCCGTCGGTGGCCGCGCCGCCGCTGACCGGGGCACCGCCGATGGCAGCGCTGCCGTCGATGGCCACCGCGCCGCCGAGGGTGGCCGCGCCGCCGCCGGTGGGCAGAGTGCCGCCAGCGGGCGCGCCGCTGCCGATAGCCGCACCACCGCCGGTGACCGCACCACCGCCGGTGGGCGCAGTGCCACCGGTGGCCGCGCCACCGTCGGTGACCGCACCGCCGCCGGTGGGCGCAGTGCCGCCAGTGGGCGCGCCGGTGCCGACAGCGGCACCATCGATGACAGGGCTGCCGTCGATGGCCGCCGCGCCGCCGAGGGTGACCGTGCCTCCGTCGGCGGGCGCGCCGCCGCTGACCGGGGCACTGTCGATGACGGCGGTGGCGTCGGTGGTGGCCGCGTCTCCGTCGGTGGGCGCGCCGCCGCTGACCGGGGCACCGCCGATGACGGCGGTGGCGTCGGTGGTGGCCGCGTTGGCGGTGGGCGTTCTGTTGGTGGTGGCCCTGATGAAGGTCAGGGCGCTCTCCAGGGCCCGTTCCGGGGTCGTGGGGAACGTGGTGGTCGGGTTCATGAGGTCCTCCCGGCCGTCGTCAGTCGCCGTCCGGGACCGGTGTCAGCCCGGCGAGCCGTTGGGTCAGCACGTCCATGCCGCCGTCGACGGTGATGAGCTGCCCGGTCGTGGCGGTGAAGCGGTCGTCCACGAGCTGGGCGATCACGCGGCCGACGTCCTCGGGTTCGAGCAGGCGGTGGAGCAGCGAGCGGGCCTCGAGGTACTCGCGCAGCCCGGGGGTCATCGCCTGTTCGCTGGCCTCCGTGAGGACGAAGCCCGGTGCGACGGTGTTGACGGCGATCCCGAAGCGGCCGGCGTCGGCGGCGACGTGGCGGCTGAAGGCGTTCAGCGCCGCCTTGGCGGAAGAGTGGGCGATGCTGCCCGCGCTGGCGTCGGCGGCGGTGCTCGAGACGTACACGATCCGCCCGGAGCGCTGCCTGCGCATGACCGCGACCACCTCCCGGGTGAGGAAGAACGCGCCCGCCAGCTCACTGGTGAGCTTGTGCGCGAAGGTGCTCCACGGCAGCGCCGACAGCGGCTCGAAGGTGGGTGAGGCCGTGTTGGCGTTGCAGACCAGGACGTCGACGCCGCCGTGGTCGGCCACCACCTGCCCGACCAGGTGGGCGACCTGGTCCTCGTCGCGGACGTCGGCCTGGACCGGCCGCGCGGTCCCGCCCTCCGCCTCGATCCGCTTCACCACACCGCCGGCCGCCTCGGCGTCCTGGAGGTAGTTGACGATCACCTGGTAGCCGAGCCGGCCCAGGACCCGGGCGACCCCCGCGCCGATCCCCCGTCCGGCACCACTGACGAGTGCGACCTTGCGCGCCTGGCTCATGGCGTTCCCCCTTGGTCAGGTCCACTCAGACCTCGTCGCCGGGCCTGACGTCGAGCTCCACCCGGTAGTCGATGGGGCGTGCGATGACGTGCAGCTCCGGGTCGTCGAGAATGCGGTGCACGGCGGCCCGCCATTCGGGGTTCTCACGGGCGGCGTCCAGCGCCTTTCCGCTCTCCCATTCGGCGATGTTGACGAAACGCGTCTCCACCGTGTCGTCGAGCGCCCGGTACATGACGGCCCGGAGGAATCCCGGTTGCCGCGACATCGCCCGGACGTTGTCACGCCAGCGCATCAGGAAGCGTTCCGACTCGTCCACCGGAACGGTGAACGCGTTGATCAGCGTCACCGGACTGTCGAGGTTGGACCGGTTGAGCTTGATGCCCTCGAATCCCAGTTCCCCACTCACCTGCGACCTCTCTTCCGCCCCATCGCGGGCTATTTGAAGGATTCGGCGTGCTCCTGCGCCCACTCGGTAAACGCGCGGGGCGGGCGTCCCGTGAGGTCCCGCACCGTGGAACGCACGCCGGGGCTCTCCATGAAGCACACGCCGAAGTCCTCGGCGAGCACTTCCGGGGAGGTCCGGATGGTCTCCATCAGGGCCGCGTCCGCGGTCTCCTCGAAGGTCAGGTCGCGTCCCAGGGCCGCCCCGATCGCGCGGACCTTGTCGAAGGCGGTCAGCTCCTCCGGCCCGGTCAGCGCGTACGTCCGGCCGTCGTGGCCGTCCTCGGTCAGGACCCGCGCCGCGACGTCGGCGACGTCGGCGGGGTCGATCACCGGAGAGGGCAGGCCCGCGCTCGGCTTGCGCACGACGCCGCCGTCCCTGATCTCCGGCGCCCAGGCCAGCGTGTTGGACGCGTACTCCCACGGCCTGAGGACCGTCCACCGGAACCCGGCCTCGCGCACCCCCTGCTCGGCCTGGAGCGCCAGGCCGCCGACGAACGACCGCGGGCGCGTCTCGGCCAGCAGGGACGTCACGAGCACGACGCGGGGCACCCCCGCCCGGCGCGCCGCCTCCATCACGCGGGCGGGATCACCGGCCTCCAGGAACAGAAAGAGCTTCTCAACGCCACGCAGAGCCCTGTCGAGGAATTCCGGTTCGGTCAGGTCGCCCTCGAATATGTCGACGCCGTCCGGCAGAAGGGCACCCGCCCTGCGGGCGTCCCGCGTGGTCACGCGCGGCGCGATACCGAACTCCCGGAGCCGCCGGACCAGCGGCACCCCCATGTTCCCGGTCGCCCCGGTCACCAGAATCATGAAGCAGAACTCCTTCGGCTGTGCACACGCGGTCGCCCCACTCACCGGATCACCAGAAAACATGCGGGGATTTCCCGATCCGGCGAGGTGATCCGCAGGCGGCTCAACGCCTCGGATTCACGAGAGAAACGCTAACGGGCGGGCACTGGCGCGGGTCTTGCGCGACCCTTGCGCCGACCTTGCGGGGAATTCTCAGTTCCGCTCACGGCCCCTGCGGGGGACGCCTAGGCTGCCCCGACATGGACGGGACGATCGGGACGGTGGGCGCCGCCGTCGGGATGTTCGCCGGGACCAACGTGGACGACCTGGTCATCCTGACCGTGCTGTTCCTGGCCTCACGGACGGGGGGACGGCCCCGGAACTGGCAGATCTGGGCGGGGCAGTACGCGGGGACCACCGCGCTCGTCGCGGCGTCGGCCGTGGGGGCGGTGGGGCTGACGGTCGTCCCGGACGACTGGGTGGGGCTCCTGGGGCTGATCCCGTTCGCGCTCGGAGTGCGAGGGCTGGTAGGTGCTCTCCGGGGCCAGGGCGATGACGACGACGCTCCCAACGTCGCCGGCGGGGTGTTCTCAGTCGCCGGCATCACGATCGCCAATGGCGCCGACAACGTCTCGGTCTACACGCCGGTGTTCCGGACCATCGGGCCAGGTGCCGCCGGGGTCACGATCGTGGTGTTCGCGGTCGGTGTGGCGGTGTGGTGCCTGACGGCGTCGTGGCTGGGGTCCCACAAGGGGGTCATCCACGTCATCGAGCGCTACGGCAAGTGGCTCGTACCTGTCGTGTTCATGGCCATCGGTACGAGCGTCGTGCTGGAGTCAGTGCGGTGAAGGGCCTCCCCCGGGACACCAGAGCCCCAGGGGAGGCAGAACACGTCAGCGAACGTCGACGTAGTCGCTGCCGCTCGTGATGGGGGCGAACCGAGGCGTACCGGAGTAGACCACGCGCCAGGAGCCGTCCCGCTGGGCGGTGAAGCTCCTGCGGAACTGCCCGTTGGCGCCCGTCGCGACGGAGCCCTTGAGGATCCACTTCGACGTGCCACGCGGCAGGAACCAGATGGCGACCCGCTGCTTGGCCAGCGGACGCCACGCGGAACCGTCGTGGTAGTTCAGCTTGCCCGTCACGGTGAGGGGCCGCCCCTTGCGAACGGGCTCGGGGTTCGCGTTCACGCCGCTGAAGCCGGTGCGGGCCTGGGAGGCGAGCTTCTGGAGGGCCTGGTAGCTGCCGTTGAAGACGTTGAGGTTCCCGGTGTGGGTGTCCTTCACCTGCTCGGCGTACTGCCAGAAGGTGTACGAACGCCAGCTCGCGGGGAGCGGGCCGGGGGTGGAGCCGTAGCGGGCCAGCCAGAGGGGGCTGTTGCCGAATCCACGGTGGTTGCCCGTGCAGTCGCTCCACCAGCTCGTCGTCGTGTAGATGATCGGGTAACGCCCCGTCCGCTGGCGGTACCGGTCGACGAACGCCCGGATCCAGTTCACCGCCTGCGTCTTGGTCAGGTTGTAGCAGTGGTTCAGCCCGTTGGGGTACGGGTTGTGCTCGATGTCCAGGACCCCGGGAAGCGTCCAGCCGCCCATCCGCCAGCCGCCACCGTGGTTGATGAAGAAGTCCGCCTGGAGGGCGCCGCCCGTCTCGTGCGGCTGGGCGAAGTGGTACGCCCCACGGATCATCCCCGCGTTGCGCGAGGCGTTGTACTGCTGGCCGAAGAGGGGGTTGATGTAGCCCTGGTTCGGCTTCTGCCGTGTGCTGGCGCTCTCGGTGGCCTTGACGAACGCGAACTGCACACCGCTCCGCTTGAGGGCCGCCCAGTCGGTCTTGCCCTGCTGGTAGCTGGAGACGTCCACGCCCTTGATACCGGCGGGGACACGCGTCACGCGTACGCCGTCGCCCCGATCGGGGTTGCCCGCGCCCGCGTACGCGTCCCCCGGACGCAGCGTGCCCTGTCCGGGCGGGGACGGCTCGGCGAACGCCACGCCGGAGGTCACCGCCGCGGAGGCGACGCCCACGGCGACAAGGGCTGTCAGACGCTTCATAGGGTTTTCCAACCTCTCATGGGGTTGTCTCGGTCCGGACCGGCGGGCGGTCACGGAGGTGTGGGCGTGGGAGGCTCAGCCCACGCGGCCCGCCAGGGGCGTGAGAGCGACGCCAAGATCCGGTGCCGGTGTAGCTTACTGAAACGGATGCGACAAAAGGGGCAAGCCCTATCTCACGAGGCCACGACCGGCCAAGTCACCCAGGGCGCGCTCAGGGTCCGGGGGCGCGCGCACCAGGG
The DNA here is from genome assembly GCA_036258615.1 of Thermomonospora sp. Lineage (GTDB taxonomy): Bacteria > Actinomycetota > Actinomycetes > Streptosporangiales > Streptosporangiaceae > Thermomonospora. Next base: position 21,352 of record DATADI010000121.1, read on the forward strand.
GCGGCTCAGGGGCGAATCCGGGTGGATCCCCGAGGTGGAGCACGCCGCTGACGGGGCACGATCGGGGCATGGACAACGACACGCACACCACCACCAAGCCTCCGGCGGAGGCCCTGACCAAGCAGCCCGCGCGCAAGCTCCGCCGTCCCGTCGAGGGGCGCGTCATCGCCGGGGTCTGCTCCGGCGCCGGGGACTTCCTGGGCGTGGACGCCAACGTCGTCCGCCTGCTCCTCGGGGTCTTCACCCTCTTCGGCGGCTCCGGCATCGCACTGTACGTCCTCGGCTGGCTGTTCATCCCGGAGACCGGCCGTGACGTCTCGATCGCCCAGGACGTCATCAACAAGAACCGCGACAACCCGAAGGTCCAGGACGCCATGGCCAAGACCAAGGAGGCCTTCAACAAGACCATGGCGAGCCGCTGACCGTCCCACCCCGACGGGGGGCCTCGGCCACCGCCGTCCCTGGCCCCCTGGCGTCCCGGCCCCGATCAGTCCACCGTCAGTCGCGCACCGAGTCGTCCTCGCCGGAACGCACCCCGTCCACCGGCCGCACGTCATCGTCATCGTCCGCGTGAACGTCCTCGGCTCCTGAGTCGTCATCCTCACCCTGGGACTTGCCCGACGCCACCGCGGCCTCGAGGGCTTCGTCGATCTCGAAGGCCACCGCATCTGGGACGTCGGTAATCACGTTGCCGCCCGGATCGGTGACGTCCACGGCTCCGGACGGCATCGCCGTGGCGCCCGTGGACGGCTTGGTGGTGCCCCCAGCGCCTCCGGGCTCCTTGGGGACGGGCTCCGGTGAGACGCCCTGTGGATCCGCCGGGGCGGCTCCGGGGGCGGGGTGACCGAACATCGAGGAGATGATTTCGCCGCGTACCGGAGTCCACAGCATGGTGAGCATCGTGGCGGCCGACAGCCCGGCGACGCCCGCCAGGGCCACCACCGTCTGCGGGCCGAGCACTTCCGCCGCGACGCCTCCGATCAGGATGCCGAGCCCCTGTCCCGCGAGGATCCCCGACTGGGCCAGGCCGAACGCCTGGCCACGGCCCGCCGCCGGTACGGCGGCGACGAACGCCGCGTTGGCCGCGAGCTGATACGCGCTGCCCATTCCCGACAACGCCCACAGCGCCACCACCGCCCACAGCGGTGGATGCAGTCCCGACCCGTTCAGCGGTGCGCACGCCAGGATCGACATCCAGCCCATGGCGCGGATGCGGTTGGACGGTCTGACGAACCGGCTGAACACGAAAGCCCCGATGACCATCCCCGTGGGCATCGCCGACATCAGCACGCCCACCGTGACAGCCGTGCTGTCCGGATAGGTCGCCGCGTACGGGGCGGCCAGTCCTTCGGGGATCACGTAGAACGCGCACAGCCACGCGAACGACACCAGCGAACGCAACGTGGGGTCACCGAACACGAGCTTGGCCCCGTCACGGGTGTTGCGCCACAGCGAGACGCGCTCGGTGGAGCCCTGCCGGGGAGCGGGCCGCGGCTTGAGCCACAACAGCAGGATCACCGCCGACAGCCCGAACGTCATCGCGTCGATGGCCAGCGCCTGGTACGTACCGACCACGGCGACGAGCGCACCCCCGGCCAGGAACCCCATCATCTGGGTCGCCTGATGGGTGATGTTGTTGATGGCCGACCCCGCGACGTACCGGTCACCGTCCAGCACGTCCGGGAGCAACGCGGCACGCGCGGCCGTGAACGGGGCACCGAGCAGCACGGTGAGGAAGACGAGCACGCACAGCACCGGGAACGGCATCACCTTCAGCGCCATCAGCGCGACCAGCGCCGCCCGAAGCAGGTCGCAGACCACCATCACGGTCCGCCGTGGGAACAGGTCCGCCAGCCCCGACAACACCGGACCGCCCACGATCGGCGGCAGGTACGTCAGCGCGTAGGCCAGGGCGGTCAGCAGTGGGGAGCCGGTGCGGTGGTACACCAGAACGGCCAGTGCCACCTGGGCGAGCTGGTCGCCGATATAGGAGAACGCCTGTGCGAGCCATAGGGCGCGAAACTCGCCTATGGCGAAGACCTCACGATAGGTCGCCTGTCGCTCCAGCGGGCGCCGGTGCCTGCCCGCCTGCCTTCCCGCCAAGACATCTCCAGTCTCCGTCCGTCCGGCGCTGGACGGCCCACCCCCCTATTAACTCACGCAGCGTTGCTCTCATGTGACCTTGCGTGCCCAATTCGTGGAAGCGATTACCGCGGGGCCACACCGGCTCCGGAGGGCGGGCCCGGACCACCGCCCCCAGGACCCCCGTCCGGCCACCGGCGTCCCAGCGCACGCCCCCGGCGCGGCGGGCACTCCCGCACCCGGGGGCCATCCGCGGGGACAGGGGAACGCATCCCCGGGGGCACTGTCGGGTTCGGCTAATAACCGTGGCCGTGCAGCCACTCGTCGCTGATGCCGAAGTGATGCGCGATCTCGTGGACGACAGTGATACGTACCTCGTCCACCACATCCTCCAGCGACTCGCAGATCGCCAGGATCTCCTTACGGTAGATCGAGATGTGGTCGGGCAGGACGCCTCCGTACCAGTCACCGCGCTCGGTGAGCGGTACGCCGTGGTAGAGACCGAGCAGGCCGGGCTCAGGCGCCTCGTCCTCGACGACGATGACGACATTGCGCATGTGCCGGGTCAGTTCGGGCGGGATGGTGTCGAGGGCCTCGGAGACAAGCTCCTCGAACTCCTCACGCGACAGCTCGATCACGCAATCATTGTCATCGACGGAGGGAGGCTTTCGTGATCCTCGGACGGTTCCGGCGCCGGCTGTCCGACCCGCCCCAGCCGCCGGCACCCGACACCGACCCGGACCGATCCGACGCCCCACAGGCCCCCCAGGAGGCCGCTGACGGCCCCGGAGCGTCCTGGCGAGGCCGCCTGGCCGCCCTCGCCCGCCGGCGCGCCACCCGCGTTCTCGTCGTCGTCGTGGTGGGTCTCGCCGGGGGCATGATCGGCATGCTGCTCGGCGGCCGTGTGGAGACACCGGTCGGGCCCGCCGACGTGGCGTTGTCGATCCGGCCGTCGTGGAACGGCGGCACCACCGTGCAGATCCCCCCGCTCGGCTCCCTGCAGCTCGACAGCCACTGGGGTCCCGTACGGCTGGAGGCGCGCGTCGCCGAGTTGCACGCCGAGCCCGCCCGCCGCCTCATCGAGGACGGCACCGAGCTGGACCGGCTCACCGACCAGGTCGGCGGCCAGGTACGGCACGGCGTCATCGTGCTGGTTCTGCGCGCCACGGTGTTCGCGATGGTGTTCGGCTTCCTCGCCGGGATCCTGGTGTTCCGGTCATGGAAACGGGCGCTGCTGTCCATGGGCGCGGCGTTCAGCGGACTGCTGGCCACCTGCCTGCTCGCGTTGGTCACGTTCAGCCCGCAGTCCATCAACGAGCCCCGCTACACGGGCCTGCTCGCGAACGCGCCCCAGGTCGTCGGTGACGTGCAGAGCATCGTGGAACGGTTCTCCGAGTACCGCGCCCAGCTCGCCCGGCTCGTCGGCAACGTCTCCCGCCTGTACGCGGCCACCTCCACCCTCCCCACGTACGAGCCGGACCCGTCCACACTGCGGATCGTGCACGTCTCCGACATCCACCTCAATCCCACCGCGTGGGACGTGGTGCGTTCGGTGAGCAGCCAGTTCCAGGCCGACCTCATCATCGACACCGGAGACCTCACCGATCACGGCAGCGGCCCCGAGGAACGCTTCGTGGAGGGCATCGGCGAATTGCGCATCCCGTACGTCTTCGTCCGCGGCAACCACGACTCCATGGACATCCAGCGCGCCGTCGCCCGCCAACGGAACGCGATCGTCCTCGACAACGAGACCAAGGAGGTCGAGGGCCTGCGCATCTACGGCGTGGGCGACCCCCGGTTCACCCCCGACAAGACCACGCGCGACGACAACGTCACCGCCGCGCAGCTCCGTACCCTCGGCGCCCAGCAGGCCCAGTCGCTCCGTAGCGCGGGCACCAAACCCGACCTCGTCGTCGTCCACGACCCCAACCAGGGCGAGAGTTTCTCCGGCACGACCCCCCTTGTGCTGTCCGGCCACTCCCACCAGCGCCGTACCAAGCTGCTCCCCACCGGCACCCGCACGTTCATTCAGGGCTCCACCGGCGGAGCGGGCCTGCGCGGCCTGGAGCACGAGGAACCCACCCCGATCGAGCTGTCCGTCCTGTACTTCAACCGCGCAACCAACCGCCTCCAGGGCTGGGACGACCTCCGCCTAGGCGGCCTGGGCCTCGCCTCCGCCCAGATCGAGCGTCACCTCGAACCCCGCCCCGACCGCCCCATCAGTCCACCCACCCCCGCCGAGGCCACCCCGACACCCACTCCGTCCCGCTGGCCGTCCCTCGACCCCACCGAATGGCCGACCTCCCCGCCTCCGAGCAGGACCCCCACCCCGACGCCCCCACCCGCCCCGACGCCACAGCCGACCAGACGGTAGGGTCGTTTAGGCGTCCCGACCC
>DATADI010000122.1:0-4647 GCA_036258615.1 Thermomonospora sp.
GTCGACGCCGACGAGGGGGAGGGCGTCCTCGCCGCCGTGGAGGGCCGCCTGGACGGCCTGGGCGGCGGTCATGGTGCCGGTGCGGGGGCTGCGCAGGAAGGCCAGGGCGGCTTCGAGTTGTTCCTCGCTCAGCTCGACCCAGCGGCCCCGCAGCCGGACGAGGGGGGCCTTGAGGCGGGCCAGTTCGGCGAGTTCCTCCTCGCTGACGGGGTCGTCGCCGACCGCCAGGTCCCAGCGGAAGTCGACCAGGCTGCCCAGGCCCGAACCGGAGGACGCGGCGTCGGGCTCGGGCTGGGTGCGCGCGGTGAGCTTGACCCCGAGTTTGGTACGGCCGGCCCACTGGGGGAGCAGCACCCCGAACCCGGCGGCGGCCAGCAGCGGGGCCGCCTGGCGCAGGAACCGGAAGGCCCCCGTGACGTTCGTGCGCAGCTCGGTGGGCGCGGAGCCGTCCAGGGCCTCCGACAGGTCGGGGAACAGGCGCAGCGCCCGGCCCAGCCCCGTCAGCAGTGCCTCCCCGGCGTCGGGGAGGGATGCGGCCTCGCCCGCCCAGATGGTGGACGCGGGCACGTACAGGCTGGGGTCGTCGGTGCCCTGGAGGGCGAACTCGACGCGCCACACGTCCGGTGGCCCGGCGGGGTCGGGCTCCACCAGCCGGAAGCACGTGCGCATGGGGCCGGACGGGCGGTGCGCGGCGGCGGCCCACGCGTCCAGCTCGGCGGCCAGTCCGTCCAGGTCGTCACCCGGCTCGCGGGCGATGGCGGGGTCGGGACCGGTGAGGGCGTTCATCCAGCGTTCGGTCAGCGGGAGCGGGTCGGGGGCGCGGCCCTTGCGCGGCGGGAGCAGCGGATGCGGCACCGCGCCCCTGACGAACGTGTCGGTCAGGCCGCCCAGGGCCTCGCGGAGCACGTCACCCGCCGGGCGTCCGCCGTCGGCGGCGCGGCAGGCGGGCGGCATCGCCTCGGCCAGCCGCCGGATGCGGGCCGGGTCGGGAACGGGCCGCCAGCGGGCCGCGGGCTCGCCGTCCTCACGCGTCAGCGCGGGCAGCACCCGTCCGCGTCGTACCAGGTCGTGGGCGGTGTCGGCGACCAGCCGCAGGTACCGCAGGTCCATGCCGGGGACGACGTCGGCGGCCTCCTCGGCCTGCTGGAGCAGCGCCATCGCGGCGAACGGGTCGATCGCCAGCGCGGGCACCGGCCACGACACGAGCGCGGCCCCGTCGGCCGGGGCGCCGGTGGCCAGCTCCGGTGACGGGAGGGGGCCGCTCGCCGTCGTGGGCAGCAGCAGGTCGAGGGTGATGCGCGGCGCACCCCGGGTGAACGGCTCGTAGGACGTTCCGGAGAAGTCGTTCGTGGCGTACGGGTGGCGCGCGGAGTCGTCGGCGGGGCGGGGGCCGGAGCGTTCGGCCCACAGGCACAGGGCGCCGCCGTGCCAGACGGCGTGGGCGACGAGCATCGGTGATCCCTGGACAGACGGCATGAGCAGCCACAGAAGCTACCAGCGGCCACTGACATCACAGCGCTCTCGGCCGGTGACAGGACTCACCAGTAGCATCACGCTCATGCGTCAGGAATTCCGGACGGCCTTGGTGACAGGGGCGTCCAGCGGTATCGGGGAGGCGTTCGCCCGGCTGCTGGCGGCGCGCGGCACCGACCTGGTGCTGGTGGCGCGGCGCGGTGACCTGCTCGGCGACCTCGCCCGGGAACTCGGCGCCCGGCACCGCGTCGGCGTCGAGGTGCTGCCCGCCGACCTCACCGACCCGGGCGACCTCGGCCGCGTCGAGGAGCGCCTCCGCAAGGACCCGGTGGACCTGCTGGTGAACAACGCGGGGTATGGCGCGTTCGGCCCGTTCGCCGAGATGCCGCTCGACGAGCAGCTGAAGCAGCTCGACCTCAACGTGCTGGCGGTGGTGCGGCTGACCCATGCGGTGCTGTCGGAGATGGTGCGGCGGGGCCGGGGCGGCGTGCTGAACGTGGCGTCGATGTCGGGGTTCTCCCCGTCGCCCGGGGCGGCGACGTACGGGGCGACGAAGGCGTACGTGGCGGCGTTCTCCGAGAGCCTGCACGCCGAGGTCCACGGGCGGGGAGTGCACGTGACGGCGCTGTGCCCCGGGTTCACCCGTACGGACGAGAGCGCCGGGCCCAGCCTGATGTGGCTGCGGCGCGCGGACGTGGCCCGCGCGGGGCTGGACGCGGTGGCCTCCGGACGGGCACTGTGTGTGCCGGGAGCGCAGTACAAGGCGATGGTCCCGGCGCTGCGGCTGCTGCCGCGTGCGGTGCTGCGGTCGGCGGTGAACCGTGCGTGGCAACAGGCCGCCGATACAAAAACCGAGGGCTGATCTGCGCCGCTCCGTACATTGTCACCGCTGTCGGAGATCCCTTACGTTGAGCTGATCACCTGTCGGTACGGAACATTCCCTAATGTCGCGAAGGGTCTGGTATGTCCTCCACGTCCGTTGAGAAGTCCCAGCTCGAGATGCTGATGGAGCTGGAGCCGGTGGTGGAGAAGGAGCTGAACCGGCACCTGTCCACGGCCGACGAGTGGTTCCCCCACCAGTACGTCCCCTGGAGCCAGGGCCGTGACTTCGACGGCCCCCTCGGCGGCGAGGGCTGGACCCCGGAGGACTCCAAGGTGAGCCCCGAGTCGCGGGAGGCCCTGCTGGTCAACCTGCTGACCGAGGACAACCTGCCCGGCTACCACTACGCCATCGCCCGCGTGTTCGGCCGGGAGGGCGCCTGGGGCACCTGGGTCGAGCGGTGGACGGCCGAGGAGAACCGGCACAGCATCGTCATCCGCGACTTCCTCACCGTCACCCGGGCCATCGACCCGGTGGAGCTGGAACGCCAGCGGATGAAGCACATGCAGGGCGGCTACGAGGCCACCCACGGCGAGGACCTGCTGCGCGGCGTCGCCTACGTCTCCTTCCAGGAGCTGGCCACCCGGGTCTCGCACCGCAACACCGGCAGGGCGTCGGGCGACCCGCTGTGCGAGCAGATGATGGCGCGGGTGGCCAAGGACGAGAACCTGCACATGATCTTCTACCGGAACCTGCTGGCCGCGGCGTTCGAGGTGGACCCCAGCCAGACGATGCGGGCGGTCACCGACGTCGTCAAGGCGTTCGAGATGCCCGGCAACACCATCGACGGGTTCCTGCGCAAGTCCGTGAGCATCGCCAACGCCGGCATCTACGACCTGCGGCTGCACCACGACGACGTCCTCATGCCGGTGCTGCGCAAGTGGGGCGTGTTCGACCTGGGCGGGCTGACCCCCGAGGGCGAGCAGGCCCGCGAGGAGCTGGGGCAGTTCCTGGAGCAGCTCGACGCCGCCGCCACCAAGTTCGAGACGCGCCGCGCCGAGCGCCGCGCACGTCAGGCCGCCCGGGGCAAGTAGGCCCTCCGCGGTAGTCGTCCGGACCCGGGGAGTCATCCGGACCCCGGGGGGAACTCCGGCCGCGTCACCGGCGTCGAAGCCTGCATGGGACGGAACCGGCCCGTCCGGTGCCCACCGGGCGGGGACGTCCGATGGATCCTGTCGGCGAAGTGGGCGACGATAGGGTGGCGGCAGCGATGAAGGGGGTTGTCACGTCCGGGGACCGCATCGGCCACTACCGCCTGATCCGCACGCTCGGCGAGGGCGGCATGGGGGTCGTCCACCTGGGGGTCGATCCGGAGGGCCGCCAGGTCGCGATCAAGGTGCTGCGGCCCGCCGTGGCGGGGGACAGCACCGCGCTGCGCCGGCTGGCCCGCGAGGTCGACTCGATGCGCCGCGTGCACAGCCCGAACGTCGCGGAGATCCTCGACGCCGACGTCACCGCGCAGCAGCCGTACATCGTCACCCAGTACGTCCCCGGCCGCACCCTGGAGGAGGTCGTGGAGGGCGAGGGCGGCGCCCCGCTGTACGGCCCGGCGCTCCAGCGGATGGCGGTCGGGCTGGCCTCGGCGCTGTCGGCGATCCACGGCGCGGGGATCATCCACCGCGACCTCAAGCCCGGCAACGTGATGCTGCTGGACGGCGAGCCCATCGTGATCGACTTCGGGATCGCGCAGGGCGCCGACGCGACCCGGCTGACCGCCACCGGCATGGTGATCGGCACCCCCGGCTACCTGGCCCCCGAGATCATCGAGGGGGAGGACGCCGGGGCCCCGTCGGACGTGCACGCCTGGGCGGCCACGGTGGCCTACGCCGCCACCGGCCGTCCGCCGTTCGGCTCCGGCTCGTTCGAGTCGATCTTCTACCGGATCATGCAGGGGCAGCCCGACCTGGACGGGGTGCCCGAGGCGCTGATGCCGCTGATCCGCTCGGCGATGGCGCGCAACCCGGCCGAGCGGCCCACCGCCGTCACGCTGGTGCAGCTCGCGCGGCGGATCCACCTCGAGGCCACCATCACCGACCAGACCCGGGTCGACGCGTTCCGGCGGCCCACCGCGCCCAACCCGGTCCCGGCCCCCGAGCCCGCCGCGCCGTCCCCGGCGCCGGTCGCCGAACCCTCGACGCCGTCGCGGCTCGACCAGGTCGGCCAGTTCTCCATGCCCGCGCCGCCCGCCCCGGTCAACCGGACCGCGCCGCTGCCCGCCGTCGACCCTCCCGCGCCCGCCCCGGTGCCGCCGGAGCCGGTCCCGGCCCGGCCCGAGGACTTCCGGGGCCTGCTGC
>DATADI010000123.1:0-3034 GCA_036258615.1 Thermomonospora sp.
CCCCGCCCCGGCAACCCGTCCTACACCGGCTAACCCCGACCCGCCCCCCGTGGCCGCCCGACCCCGCCGTGGCGGCGCGAACGTGGCGGCTAGCCTGCGGTCCGCTCCGGGAGGCGGGTGAAGGCTGCGCGGTAGGCGGTGGGGGTGAGGCCGAGGCGGCGCACGATGTGGCGGCGTAGTGAGTCGGCGGTGCCCAGGCCGCTGCGCCGGGCGACCTGGTCCATGCCCAGGTCGGTGGCCTCCAGCAGTTCGCGGGCCCGTTCGATGCGCTGGTGCAGGAGCCACTGCAACGGGCTCATGCCGGTCTCGGCCTGGAAGCGGCGGGTCAGGGTGCGGACGCTGACCCGGGCGTGGGCGGCCAGCTCACGCAGGGTCAGCGGCTCCTCCAGCCGTTCCAGGGCCCAGGCGCGGGTCGCGGCGAGCGAGGTGCCGTTCTCCCGGGGGAGCGGGGCCTCGACGAACTGCGCCTGGCCACCGTGGCGGACGGGGGAGACCACGGTGAAGCGGGCGGCGGTGTTGGCGACGGCGGCGCCGTGGTCGGTGCGGATGACGTGGAGGCACAGGTCGATCCCGGCGGCGGCCCCCGCCGAGGTCAGGATCGGCCCGTCCTCCACGAACAGCACGTCCGGCTGCACGTCCACCGCCGGGAAGCGGCTGGCCAGGGCGCCCGACTGCACCCAGTACGTCGTGGCGCGCCGCCCGTCCAGCAGCCCCGCCTGCGCGAGGACGAACGCGCCTGTGCAGATCGACGCGATGCGTGCGCCACGGCCGAACGCACAGCGCAGCGCCTCCAGGACGCGCGGGTCGGCGTCGGTGCGGGCGCCCGTTCCGGTGACCACGACGGTGTCGGCCCGTTCGACGGCCTCCAGCCCCACCGGCACCACGACCCGCATCGAGCCCCGCGCCTCGATGACGCCGGGGTCGGCGGTGCACACCACCAGGTCGTAACAGGGCCGGTCGTCCACCACCGCCGCACCGAAGACCATCTCGGGGATCGCCAGGTCGAACGGGATCACGGGTGGAACGGCGACGACCGCGATCCGATGCATGGCCAGAACCTCCGGATGTATGGCATTCCGGCCACTATCGCATCCCCGGACGGTCTCGGCACGCTGGCGGCATGGCATTCCACGTGATCATCGGCGCCGGGGCGACCGCCGTCGCCACCGCCCGCCTCCTCGCCGACGCGGGAGACCGCGTCCGTCTCGTCAGCCGCCGGGGCCTCGGGCCCGACCACCCGGGCATCGAACCGACCAGCGCCGACGCCACCGACACCGACCGTCTCGCCGAAGTGGCGCAGGGGGCCGCCACGCTGTTCAACTGCGCGATGCCGCCGTACGACCGGTGGCCCGAACTGTGGCCGCCGCTCGCCGCCTCGATGCTCACCGCCGCCGAACGGACCGGAGCGGACTACGTGATGCTCGGCAACCTCTACGGCTACGGCCCGGTGGACGGGCCGTACACCGAGGACCTGCCGATGCGGCCCAACTCCGTCAAGGGACGCGTGCGCGCACAGATGTGGCTGGACGCGCTCGCCGCGTATGAGGCCGGCCGGGTCCGCGTCACCGAGGTTCGCGCCAGCGACTTCCTCGGCGCGGGGGCCGGGTCGGTGTTCAACTTCCTGGTGACCCAGCCCGTGCTGGCCGGGGAGCCCGCCGTGTACCCGGGGTCGGTCACGGTGCCGCACGCCTGGTCGTACGTCGGGGATGTGGCGCAGACCCTCGTCGCCGCCGCGCGCGACGACCGCTCGTGGGGACGCGCGTGGCACGTCCCGAGCACCTCCGAGCTGTCGGTACGTGACCTGGCGGGACGGCTAGCCGAGGTCACCGGGTCACCCGCGCCACGGGTCGAGGCGATGACGGACGATGCCCTGGCCGCCGCCGCCGAGGCCGACCCGATCATCGCGGAGCTGCCGGAGATGCTCTACCTGGACGACCGGCCCTGCCTCATCGACGCCACGGACTGTGAGCGGTTCCTGGGGGTCAAGCCGTCGCCGGTGGACGTAGCGCTCACCGAGATGGCCGCGTCCGCCTGAGAAGGATCCGCGCCCGCCCTGCGGTGGAAACTGCGCGGACGTCCGGTGCGTCCTATCGGGTGTCCCGGTATCGTCCGTAGCCCGGGGGAAGGCGGTGCGGTGGAGCCTGGAGCGGTACTCGACGGCAAGTACCGGCTGGTGCGCCGGCTCGGTCAGGGCGGCATGGGCGAGGTCTGGGAGGCCGACGACCTCAACCTCGACCGCCGGGTCGCCGTCAAGATCGTGCTGTCGAACCTGGGCACCAACCAGGAGCTGATCCGGCGGCTGCGGCGCGAGGCGCGGGCGGCGGCCTCCCTGCAGCACCCCGGCATCACCGTGGTCCACGACATGGGCGACCACGACGGCCACCCCTTCTTCGTGATGGAGCTGCTGCACGGCCGCGACTTCCTCGCCCTACTCGCCGAGCACCCGCGCGGGCTACCCCCGGCCCGCGCCGTGGCGCTCGCCCTCCAGGTCGCCGAGGCGCTGGGGTACGCGCACCGCAAGGGCGTCGTGCACCGAGACATCAAGCCCGCCAACCTCATGGAGCTGGCCGAGGGCGGGGTGAAGATCTGCGACTTCGGCGTGGCCCGCTTCGCCGACGCCGCCCCCGACCTCACGCCGATGGGCATCATCGTCGGCACCCCGCCGTTCACCGCGCCCGAGCAGTACCGGGGCGGGCCCGCCGACGCGCGCACCGACCTGTACTCCTTCGGCTGCACCCTGTACGCCCTGCTCACCGGGCAGCCGCCGTTCACCGGCCCGTCGCTGGGCGCGTACATGAACCAGCACCTCAACGACCTGCCGCCCCGCCCCAGCACCCTGCGCCCCGGCATCCCCGCCGACCTGGAACGCCTCGTGCTGCGGCTGCTGGCCAAGAACCCCGACGAACGCCCCGCGATGCCCGACGTCGTGGCCAAGCTCCGGGCCCTGCACGGCACGCCCGCCGTCGCCGCCCCCGGCCCCGTGGCCGGTCCCGCCCCGGGCCCCGCCGCCCGCGCCGCCCTCGGCGGCACCGCC
>DATADI010000124.1:0-7122 GCA_036258615.1 Thermomonospora sp.
GGGCGGGTTCGCGTACCGCGCCGACCGGGCCGCCCACCTCCTCGGCGGTGACCTCCCGCTCCACCAGGTCCAGGCCGGAGCCCTGGTCGAGCAGGTCCTCCAGCACCTCGCTGACGCTGGGCTGGCTGGTGGTCATGCCCAGCAGCCGCCCGGCCGCCTCCGAGGAGGTGATGACGTGGTCGGCGCCGCTCTGCCGCAGCAGCGGGGCGTTCTCGGCCTCGCGCACCGACGCGTGGATGCCCGCCGAGGGGTTGAGCTGCCGGGCGGTGAGCGTGATCAGCACCGCGGTGTCGTCGCGCTGCGCGGCGACCACCACCTCACGGGCGCGGTCGACCCCGGCGCGGCGGAGCACCTCGCTGCGGGTCCCGTCGCCGACCACCCCGGCCAGCCCCGCCTCGGCGGCCTCGGCGACCACCCGGGGGTCGGGGTCCACCACGACGATCATCTCCGGCCGGATCCCGGTGTTCAGCAGTGTCCGGACGGCCGCCCGGCCCTTGGTGCCGTACCCGGCGACCACGACGTGGTTGCGCACGCGTTCCCTCCAGCGGGCCAGCCGCCAGTCGCTGCGGGTGCGCTCGGCCAGCACCTCCAGGGTCGTGCCGACCAGGACGATGAGGAACAGCACCCGCATGGGCGTGATGAACAGGATGTTGACCAGCCGCGCCGCGTCGCTGACCGGCGTGATGTCGCCGTACCCGGTCGTCGACATGGTGACGGTCGCGTAGTAGAAGGCGTCGAGCAGGCCGACCGACCCGTCGCCGTCCTTGTAGCCGCCGCGGTCGAGATAGACGGCCGCGACCACGGCCAGCAGCAGCGCCACCGCGATGCCGAGCCGGTAGAGCACGGCGCGCAGCGGCCCCACCTCGGACGAGGGCAGCAGCACCCTCGGCTTGCGGGTCGGAGCGTCGTGATCCACGCTGCGCCATCGTAGCCGTGCCGGGGCCCGGTCTCCCCGGACCGGCGCCCCGGTGGCGGGCCGGTCCGGGGCGACGGGGCTCAGACGTCGGTGACGCGCAGGCCCGCGTGCGCCTTGTAGCGGCGGTTGATGGAGATCAGGTTCGCGGTGAACGCCTCCACCTGGTGGGCGTTGCGCAGCCGCCCGCCGTAGATCCCGCGCATGCCGCCGATCCGCCCGGCCAGGGCCTGGACGATGTCGGTGGCCTCGCGGTCGTCGCCGAGGACCAGCACGTCCAGTTCCATCTCGGCGACCTCGGGGTCCAGCAGCAGCCTGGCGGACACGTGGTGGAAGGCGGCCACCACGCGGCTGTCGGGGAGCACCGCGGCGGCCTGCTCGGCGGCGCTGCCCTCCTCGACCGGCAGCGGGTACGCGCCCCGCTTGTCGAAGCCCAGCGGGTTCACGCAGTCCACGACGATCTTGCCCGCCAGTTCGGCGCGCAGCGACTCCAGCGTGGCCCGGTGCCCGTCCCACGGCACGGCGACGATGACCACGTCGGACCCGGCGGCGGCCTCGGCGTTCGCCGCCCCGCGCACCGACAGGCCCAGCTCCTCGGCGGCCTGCGCGGCGCGGTCGGCGTTGCGCGAGCCGATGGTGACCCGGTGCCCGGCCATCGCGAACCGGCGGGCCAGGCCCTTGCCCTGGTCGCCGGTGCCGCCCAGGATCCCCAGGCTCAGGCCGCTGACGTCCGGGAGGTCGTACGGCGTCTTCTGCTCAGTCATGGCCCGATCCTCCCAAAGCGCCGTCCCCGCGCGGCGGCGGGGGGCGGGGGCGGCTGCGGCGGTTCGCCCGCGCGCCCGGCGGCGGCTGCGGCACGATGGGTGACGTGAACGCCGACCAGGTCGCCATGCTGCGCGAGGTGCTGTCCGCCACCGGCTGGCTGGAGCGCACCGGGGAGTTCGCCCGGGCGCTGCGGCTGTCGGCCCGCGATCCCGGCGGGCTGCTGCTGGTCGGCACGCCCGAGGAGGACCCCTGGCACATGGCCGCCCACCTCGACGACGAGAGCCGGCTGAACGGCGTGCCCGAGCTGTCCCCCACGCTGGTGCGCTGGTCGCCGCCGCCGGACGCCCCGCCGCACCTGCGGGTCGGGCTGGAACGGCTGGAGGCGGCGCGGCGCGGCGAGGCGCTGGTCGTGGTCGCCGAGGAGGAGGCCCCGGTCCCGCTGCTGGAGCGGGTGAACGACGCCCGGCGCACCGGGGTCACCATCCTGACCCTGGACGGCGGCGACAAGGAGCTGTCCGGGCTGGCCCACGAGGCGCTCACGGTGCCGCGCCGCGACGCGCTGCTGTCGTTCGACGGGGCCCAGCACCTGGTCAGCTCGGCCGCCGGAGCGCCGCCGGAGCGCCGCCGGGGCCTGCGCGACCGGCTCGCCCGGATCCTGGACAAGGTCAGCGGGCCGGTACCCGAGTGAGGGACCGGCCGGCCCGGGCGGCACACTGGCGATCATGACGTTCATCGAGCTCAGCCACCGGGTCACCGCGGGCATGGTCACCTACCCCGGCCTGCCCGGGCCCCGCATCTCCGACCACGTGACCCGTACGGAGACCGCCGAGCGGTTCGGGCCGCACGCCGCCTTCCAGATCGGGGAGATCACCATGATCTCCAACACCGGCACCTACCTCGACACCCCGTTCCACTGGTACGCCGACGGCACCGACCTCAGCGGGATCCCGCTGGAGCGGGTGGCCGACCTGCCCGGCCTGGTGGTGCGGCCCGGGCCGGGACGACGCGGGCTGGACGCCGGCGACCTGGCCGGGCTCGAGGTCGCGGGCCGGGCGGTGCTGGTGCACACCGGCTGGGACCGGCACTTCGGGACCGAGGCGTACGGCGCGCCGGACCACCCGCACCTGACCGCGGCGGCCGTGGAGGCGCTGATCGCCGGGGGCGCGGCGCTGGTGGGCATCGACTCGGTGAACATCGACGACATGGCCGACAGGCGGCGCCCCGCGCACACCGGGCTGCTGGCGGCGGGCATCCCGATCGTGGAGCACCTGACCGGCCTCGACCGGCTCCCCGCCGACGGGTTCCGGTTCACCGCCGTGCCGCCGCCGATCGCCGGGATGGGAACGTTCCCGGTCCGCGCCTACGCGGTCGTGGGCTAGCGGATCGTTCGCTCCGCACTTCGGGGGTCCGGGGTCGCTCCCAGAAGGGTGAGATCAGTCCTCGTCCTGGGCGTTCCACGCCTCGTTGCGCCGCCGGGCCAGGTCGAGCGCCCCCGCGGCCTCGGCCTCGGTCCGGTAGGGGCCCATCCGGTCCTTGTTGGCGCAGCCGGGGCCGTGCTCGACCCGCATGTGCTTGAGGCAGAACCACCAGTCGTCGTCGGAGATCTTCACCCGGTACCTCCCGGTCTCACCGCTTGCCCTCAGTCGTGCCCGCACGGGGGCAACTACACTCCCATGCCATGACGACCCAACTCCGGCCCGGCCGTGTCTCCCCCATGCGCAAGGTCCCCGCGCACATCGCCCGCCCGGAGTACGTCGGGAAGAAACGCCCCCGCACCGGCGAGCCGGACGTCAAGGACGCCGAGACCATCGAGCGGATGCGGGTGGCCGGGCGGATCGCCGGGCAGGCGCTGGAGGAGGTCGCGCGGCACATCCGGCCCGGCGTCACCACCGACGAACTCGACCGGATCGGGCACGAGTTCCTGCTCGACCACGGGGCCTACCCCTCCACGCTGGGCTACCGGGGCTACCCCAAGTCGCTGTGCACCTCGATCAACGAGGTGATCTGCCACGGGATCCCCGACGACACGGTGCTCAACGAGGGCGACATCATCAACATCGACATCACCGCCTTCAAGGACGGGGTGCACGGCGACACCGACGCCACGTACCTGGTCGGCGAGGTCGACGAGGAGTCGCGGCTGCTGGTGGAGCGGACCCGCGAGGCCATGATGCGCGGCATCCGGGCGGTGGCCCCCGGCCGGGCGATCAACGTGATCGGCAGGGTCATCGAGGCGTACGCGCGCCGGTTCGGCTACGGGGTGGTGCGCGACTTCACCGGGCACGGCATCGGCACCACGTTCCACTCGGGCCTGATCATCCCGCACTACGACGACCCGAACGCCACCACGGTGATGCAGCCGGGCATGACGTTCACCATCGAGCCGATGCTCACCCTGGGCACGATCGACTACGAGATCTGGCAGGACGGCTGGACGGTGGTCACCAAGGACCGGATGCGCACCGCCCAGTTCGAGCACACCATCGTGGTGACCGACGAAGGTCACGAGATCCTCACTCTTCCCTGACCGCCGGGGCGGGTAGGAGATCCCTCGGCAACGATCACCACTCAACGGCACGGGAGCCGCGACGGATGACCCCTCCAGCGCCGTACGGGCCGCGGGTCCCGTCCGACAGCATGCCGGCGGGCCGCGCGGCGGCCAGCGTGACCTGGGCGGCCCTGCCCTTCCTGACGTTCGGCCTGGCCACCCCGTTCGTGTTCACCGGGGCGGCGATCTGGCGGCGCACCGGCCATCTGGTGATCTCCTCGGTGATCTACCTGGGGCTGTTCACCCTGCAGATGGTGCTGCTGCCGACGGCGGACGCCGACTCCGACGCCCAGCGGATCTACCGGGCCTGCCTGCTGATCCAGATGGTGGTGGGGTGCTTCCACGCGTTCCTGGTGCGGCGGCGGGTGTTCGACCCGGCGGGCACCGGCGGGGTGGTCGGCAACGAGGTGGCGATCGAGCTGGTCCGCCGTCAGCGGATGCTGCGGGCCAAGGCCCGGGAACTGGCCGCCACCGACCCGGCGATGGCCAAGGAGCTGCGGATCGGCCGCCCCGACCTGCCGCGCCGCTATGACGACGGCGGCCTCATCGACGTCAACCACGCCCCGGTGCAGGTGCTGGCCATGCTGCCCGGCATCACCGACGAACTGGCCCGCCGGATCGCCACGGTGCGCGAGGAGACCGGCGGGTTCCTGTCCGCCGAGGAGCTGTCCACGCTGGCGTCGCTGCCGCCCGCGCTGACCGCCGACCTCGCCGAGTACGGCATCTTCCTGCCCTAGGCCCGGCTCAGCGCCGGGCGCGGCGGAGCAGGTGCCCGCAGGTGACGGCCGAGACCACCGCGACCACCAGGCAGCCCGCCATGACCGCCTCCAGGGGGAGGCCGTCGGTCTCGCACGTGCCGTCGGGGGCGCACGTGGTGGACTCGCCGGAGGTCAGGTAGACCCACACCGCAGCGCCGAGCCCGCCGGGGAACAGCAGGGTGCCGAGCAGCTTGTCCCGGGTGCTCCACCGCGCGGAGGCCCAGACCAGCACCGCGCCGACGATCCAGCCGAGCACCGGCAGCACGACGCCCCCCACCAGCAGCATCAGCACGGCGGTCAGCTCGAACGCCGGGACGCGGCGGGGCGCGGGGGCCGGCTCCGGGGATGCTCCGGCCTCGCGGGCGATGTCCTCGGGGTCGCCGAGGCGGTCGAGGACGGTGCGGACGGCGGCCTCCCCCGGGTCGGGCCGCTCGGCGAGGGCGACCTCGATGTGCTCGCGGATCTCGGTGAGCAGTTCGGCCCGCCGGGAGCCCGGCAGCCCGGCCGCCGCCCGGTCGAGCCGGTCCAGATAGTCGTCGATCAGTGCGTCGGTCACGGTCATCACGTCCCGGCTTCCCTTCCGACAAAGCGCTCGACCCCGTCACGGAACCGCGCCCACTCGGCCGCGAACGTCTTCAGGGCCCGCTCACCCCCGTCGGTGAGCGTGTAGTAGCGGCGAGGCGGACCGGAGGACGACTCCCGCCAGGTGGTGGCGACCAGCCCCTGCCGGCGCAGCCGCGACAGCAGCGGGTAGATCGTGCCCTCGCTGGTGACCAGCCCGTCGACCTCGGCCAGCGACCGGACGATCTCCACGCCGTACCGTTCCCCGTCGCGCAGCAGCGCCAGCACGCAGTACGGCAGGGCGCCCCGGCGCATCTGCGTCAGCAGGTTGGATGCGTCACCCGGTTCCATGCGTCACAAGGTACCTGGGCCCGCCCGGGGATGTCCATCACCGGCCGGTGCGGGGTACGTACCGCCCATGGCAGGACGACGTGACAGGCTCGCGGACTACCGGGACAGGAGGGACGCCGCCCGGACGCCGGAGCCGGTGCCCGCCGCCGAGCCGGTGCCGCGCGGCGAGGACGACACGTTCGTGATCCAGGAGCACCACGCCCGGCGGCTGCACTGGGACCTGCGGCTGGAACGCGACGGCGTGCTGGTGTCGTGGGCGCTGCCCCGGGGCGTCCCGCCGGACCCGAAGACCAACCACCTGGCGGTGCACACCGAGGACCATCCGCTGGAGTACGCGACGTTCTCCGGGGAGATCCCGCAGGGCGAGTACGGCGCGGGGACGATGTCGATCTGGGACCGCGGCACGTACGCGACGGAGAAGTGGACCGACCGCGAGGTCAAGGTGGTGCTGCACGGCTCGCGAGTGTCGGGCCGGTACGTGCTGTTCCAGACCGGCGGGCGCAACTGGATGATCCACCGGATGGACCCGCCCGCCGACCCCGGCTACCGGCCGCTGCCCGGGGCGCTGCTCCCGATGCTGGCCGAACGGCGCGAGCGGCTGCCCCGCGACCAGGACGCCTACGGCTTCGAGTTCGCCTGGGGCGGGCGGCGCAGGCTGGCCTACGTCGAGGGCGGGCAGGCCCGCTTCACCGACGAGGAGGGACGCGACATCGCCGGGCCCGCCGGGCTGGGGTCCGCGCTGGGCGGGGCGCTGGGATCCCGCCCGGTGCTGCTGGACGGCGAGGTCGCCGAGGTGGACGGCCGGGAGGTCTACCTGGTGTACGACCTGCTGCACCTGGACGGCCATCCGCTGACCGAGGAGCCGTACCGGGAACGGCGGCGCAGGCTGGACGACCTGGACCTGAACGGGCCGCGCTGGCAGACGGCGCCGTGGTTCCCCGGCGACGGCACGGCCGTCCGCGAGGCCGCCGCCCGGCAGGGGTTGCCCGGGGTGCTGGCCAAGCGGCTGGACTCGGCGTACGAACCGGGTGAGCGCTCCCCCGCCTGGCGGCTGATCCCCGCCGGGGCCGGCTAGGCCGGGGTCCGGGCGGACATACCCTCGCACATGATCAATGTAAGGTGTGCCTAAGCTAAGTAAGGGGACCTTGCTGAGCGAGACGGCGTCACCCTGCGAGAGGAAAGTGCGAATGTCCAGGGCCCTGTCCCGGGCCGGTGCGGCGGTAGCC
>DATADI010000125.1:0-5729 GCA_036258615.1 Thermomonospora sp.
GCTGGTCGACCGGGCGTTCACCGACGACCCGGTCCGGGAGGCCGCCGAGCTGGCGGCGGCCGGGGTGACGGTACGGCTCGGCGACGGCGACACGCTGCCGCCCGGCACCGACCTGGTGGTCGTCTCGCCGGGCTGGCGGCCCGACGCGCCGCTGCCGAGGGCCGCCGCCGAGGCCGGGGTGGAGATCTACGGCGAGGTCGAGCTGGCCTGGCGGCTGCGCCCGGCCGGCGCCGCGCCGTGGCTGGCGCTGACCGGCACGAACGGCAAGACCACCGTGGTGCGGATGCTGGCGGGCATCCTGGAGGCCGCCGGGCACCGCGCCCTGGCCGTCGGGAACGTGGGCACCCCGATCGTCGAGGCGGTGCTGGACCCCTCGTACGACGTGCTGGCCGTGGAGCTGTCCAGCTACCAGCTCCACTGGTCGTCCACCGTGGCCCCGTACGCCGCCGTGGTGCTCAACGTCGCGCCCGACCACATCGACTGGCACGGGTCCCTGGAGGCGTACGCCGCCGACAAGGGACGCATCTACGCGCCCGGCACGATCGCCGTCGCCAACGCCGACGACCCGGTGTCGCTGCGGCTGGCGGGGGAGGAGGTGCGGGCGGCGTTCACGCTCGGCGTCCCCCGGCCCGGCCAGCTCGGCGTGGTGGAGGACCTGCTGGTCGACCGGGCGTTCACCGACGACCCGGTCCGGGAGGCCGCCGAGCTGGCGGCCCTGGTCGACGTCCGGCCGTTCGCCCCGCACAACGTCGCCAACGCGCTGGCCGCCGCCGCGCTGGCCCGCGCGTTCGGCGTGCCGCCGGAGGCGGTGCGGGAGGGGCTGCGCGCGTTCACCCCGGACCCGCACCGCATCGCGCACGTCGCGACCATCGGCGGCGTCGAGTACGTCGACGACTCCAAGGCCACCAACCCGCACGCCGCCGCGGCGTCGCTGGCGGCCTGCGAGTCGGTGGTGTGGATCGCCGGGGGCCTGCTCAAGGGCGCCGAGGTGGACGACCTGGTCCGCTCGTGCGCCCCGCGGCTGCGCGGCGCGGTGCTGCTGGGCGCCGACCGCGGCCGGATCGCCGAGGCACTGGCGCGACACGCCCCGGATGTGCCGGTGGTGGACGTCGCCGAGACGCAGACTGGGGCGATGGACACCGTCGTGACCGAAGCCTCCCGTCTCGCCCGGCCCGGCGACACCGTGCTGCTGGCCCCCGCCGGGGCCTCCTTCGACATGTTCGCCAGCTACGGGGCGCGCGGCGACGCGTTCGCCGCCGCCGTGCGGCGGCTGGCGGACGGCGCGGGGACGGCCCGGTAGGCGCCGATGACCTCGCTTCCCGCGGACGGCGGGAGCGGCGGCCGTCCCGGCATCCGCGCGCAGGTCGTCGCGGTGGTCGGGCTGCTGGACCGCCCGCTGACGTCCTACTACCTGGTGCTCGGCTGCTCGATGATGCTGCTGACGCTGGGCCTGACCATGGTGCTGGCGTCCTCCAACGTCGAGCAGCTGGAGCAGACCGGATCGGCGTTCACGCTGTTCCAGAAGCAGGCGATCTGGGTGGGGATCGGGCTGCCCGCCATGTGGGTGGCGGCGAAGCTGCCGCCGCGCACGTTCCGGGCGCTGGCCTACCCGCTGCTGCTGTTGTCGGTGATCGGCCTGGTGATCGTGCTGATCCCGGGGCTGGGCTCGACCGCGTGGGGCGCCACCCGGTGGATCGACCTGGGGCCGTTCCAGATCCAGCCGTCCGAGCCCGCCAAGCTGGGGCTGGTGCTGTGGGGCGCGGACCTGATGGCCCGCCGGGAGCGGCTCGGGCAGCTCACCGACTGGCGGGCGCTGCTGATCCCGCTGCTGCCCGGCGCCGGGGTCGTGGTGCTGCTGGTGATGCTGGGCAACGACCTGGGCACCACGCTGGTGCTGCTGACGATCTTCCTGGCGCTGCTGTGGGTGGTGGGCGCCCCGTTCCGGCTGTTCGTGGGGATGACCGGGCTGATCGGGCTGCTGGTGGCCATCCTCATCGTCGTCGAGCCGTACCGGATGCAGCGGCTCACCGGTTTTCTCGACCAGTCCGGCGACCCGCTGGGGATCCGCTACCAGGGCACCCAGGGGCTGCTGGCGATCGCCTCCGGCGGCTGGTTCGGCACCGGGCTGGGGGAGGGCCGCGCCCAGTGGGGGTTCCTGCCGCACGCCGAGACCGACTTCATCTTCGCGATCGTCGGAGAACAGCTGGGCCTGGTCGGTACCCTCGTCGTGCTGGGTCTCTTCGGTCTGCTGGCCTACGCCGGACTGCGGATCGCCCGGCGGGTCAGGGACCCGTTCATGCGGCTGGCCGCCGCGGCGGCCACCGGGTGGCTGTCGGTCCAGGCGATCGTCAACATCGGGGCGGTGATCGGCGTGCTCCCCATCACGGGCATCCCGCTTCCGCTGGTCTCCTACGGGGGATCGGCGATGATCCCCACCCTGGTCGTGCTGGGCATGCTGCTGGCGTTCGCGCAGCGGGAGCCGGGAGCCCGCCAGGCACTGGCCGCACGGGGTCCCGGACCCGCCGTGCGCGCCCTAAGCTGGCTGGGTCTGGCACGGCGATGACGTCCGTACTCTTCATCACGTCAAGGAGGCGTACCCGAGCATGAGGGTTGTCCTGGCCGGCGGCGGGACCGCTGGACACATCGAGCCCGCCCTTGCCCTCGCCGACGCGCTGCGCCGCGAGGATCCGGGTGTCGGGATCACCTGCCTGGGCACCGAGCGGGGCCTGGAGACCCGGCTGGTCCCGCAGCGCGGCTACGAGCTGGCGCTGATCCCGCCCGTGCCGCTGCCGCGCACCCTGACCCCCCGGCTGCTGACCGTGCCGGGCCGGCTGCGGGGCGCCATCAACGCCGCCGCCGCGGTGCTGGACCGGGTGCAGGCCGACGTGCTGGTGGGCTTCGGCGGCTACGTCGCCACCCCCGGCTACCTGGCCGCCCGCAAGCGCCGGGTGCCGATCATCGTGCACGAGGCCAACCCGCGGCCCGGCCTGGCCAACCGGCTCGGCGCCCGGTTCACCGAGCATGTCGCGGTCTCCCACCCCGACTCGCCGCTGCCGCACGCCACGTTCGTGGGGATCCCGCTGCGCCGCGACATCGCCACGCTGGACCGGCTGGCGATGGGCGACAAGGCCCGCTCCTACTTCGGGCTGCTGCCCGACCTGCCGACACTGCTGATCTTCGGCGGCTCGCAGGGCGCCCGCTCGCTCAACCGGGCCGCGGTCGCCTCGGCCCCGGCGTTCCGCGCGGCGGGCATCCAGGTGCTGCACATCGTCGGGCCCAAGAACACCGAGGAGCCCGAGCCGTCCCGGGGCGGCCCGCAGTACGTGACGCTGCCCTACTGCGACCGGATGGACCTGGCCTACGCCGCCGCCGACATGGCCATGTGCCGGGCGGGCGCGATGACCTGCGCCGAGCTGGCCGCGGTGGGCCTGCCCGCGGCGTACGTCCCGCTGCCGCACGGCAACGGCGAGCAGCGCCTGAACGCCGAGCCGATCGTGGCGGCGGGCGGCGGCATGCTGGTGGAGGACGCCGAGCTGACCCCCGAGTGGATCCAGGCCAACCTGCTGCCCGCGCTGGGCGACCCGTCCCGGGTGGCGCAGATGTCGGAGGCCGCCGCCGCGATGGGCCGCCGGGACGCCGACGCGGCGCTGGCCCGGATGGTCCGCGAGGTCGTGCAGGGAGCCCGGGCCCGATGACCGACACCGCCGGGGGCGCGGTGCCCGAGCTGGGCAGGGTCCACTTCATCGCGATCGGCGGCGCGGGCATGTCCGGCGTCGCCCGGATCATGCTCCGCCGCGGCATCGCCGTGTCCGGCAGCGACGCCCGCGACTCCGAGCTGCTCGCCCAGCTCGGGGAGCTGGGCGCGAAGGTGTACGTGGGGCACGCGCCCGAGCACCTGGGCGACGCCGACACCGTGGTGGTGTCCACCGCGATCCGCGAGACCAACCCCGAGCTGAAGGCCGCCCGCGAACGCGGCCTTCGCGTTTTGCACCGTTCCGAGGCGCTGGCGGCGCTGATGGCGGGGCGGCGGGCGGT
Organism: Thermomonospora sp.; assembly: GCA_036258615.1. GTDB lineage: Bacteria > Actinomycetota > Actinomycetes > Streptosporangiales > Streptosporangiaceae > Thermomonospora. Next base: position 4,036 of record DATADI010000125.1, read on the forward strand.
CGCGGTCGCGGGCACCCACGGCAAGACCACCACCACCTCGATGCTCACCGTCGTCCTGCAGCACGCGGGCGCCGACCCGGCGTACTGCATCGGCGGGCAGCTCGTCACCACGGGCCTGGGCGCCGACGACGGCACCGGCGAGGTGTTCGTGGCCGAGGCCGACGAGAGCGACGGCTCGTTCCTGCGGTACAGCCCGCAGATCGCGGTGGTCACCAACGTCGAGGCCGACCACCTCGACAACTACGGCGCGTTCGACCAGGTCAAGGAGAACTTCGCCCGGTTCGTCGGGCGGATCGTGCCCGGCGGGGCGCTGGTGGCCGGGGCCGACGACCCGGTGGCGCGGGAGCTGGCCGACGCGGCCCGCGCGCGGGGGCTGACCGTGGTCACCTACGGGGAGGCCGCCGACGCCGACCTGCGGATCACCGGGTTCACCCCCCGGGGCCTGGGCTCCCGCTTCACCGTCGAGGGCCTGGGCGAGATCACGCTGGAGGTCCCCGGGCGGCACTACGCCCACAACGCCACCGCCGCCGTGGCCGTCGCGCGTCTGCTGGGGCACGACTTCGCGGTGGTCCGCGAGGGGCTGGCCTCGTTCACCGGGTCGATGAGGCGGCTGGAGCGCAAGGGCGAGGCCGCCGGGGTGCAGGTGTTCGACAGCTACGCCCACCACCCGACCGAGCTGTCGGCCGACCTGGGCGCGACCCGCGACTACCTCGGGCAGCTGGCCGGTGAGGGCCGGATCGTCGCGGTGTTCCAGCCGCACCTGTACAGCCGCACCCGGTTCTTCGCGGCCGAGTTCGGCGCCGCGCTGGGCCTGGCCGACGTGGCCGTGGTGCTGGACGTGTACGGCGCCCGCGAGGACCCCGAGCCCGGCGTGACCGGGCGGCTGGTCGCCGACGCGGTCCCCGCTGGCACGCACGTCGTGTACGTCCCCGAGCAGAAGGACGTCCCCGAGGTGGTGGCGGGGCTGGCCCGGCCCGGTGACCTGGTCATCACCCTGGGCGCGGGCGACGTGACGGCGCTGGGCCCGCTCGTGCTGGAGCGGCTCGGCGGGCACGGCGAGGGTCACGACTAGGACGCGGAAGCGGCCCGGGCGGCGTGGAACCCTGAAATCCGAGAGCGGTTCGGGTCATCATCGAGGCCATGGCGGACACTCAGGCGATGCGACGGCGGACGGCGTCCCGGGGCCGGGCCACGGGTCCCGCGCCCGCCCGGCGCCGCCCGAACCGGTGGAAGCCGGTCTTCGTGGCGCTGCTGGTGGTGGCCGTGCTGGGCGCCGCCGCCTGGGTGCTGCTGGGCTCCAAGCTGCTGGTCGTCCGGCACGTCGAGGTCTCCGGCACCCGGCTGGTGCCGCGCGACCGGCTGGTCGCCGAGGCCCGGATCCGGCTGGGCCTGCCGATGGCCAGGCTCGACACCGACGCCGTGCGGGCCCGGGTGACGCGGGTCCGCGAGGTGGAGTCCGCCGAGGTGCGGCGCGTGTGGCCGGGGACGGTGCGGATCGTGGTCCGCGAGCGCACGCCGGTGGTGGCCGTGGAGCGCTCCGGCCGCTTCTACCAGCTCGACCGGTTCGGCGTCACGGTGCTGGACTCGCCGGAGCGCCCGTCGCTGCCCGCCCTGGCCGTGGCCGCGCCCGGCCCGGACGACCCGGCCACCCGGGCGGCGCTGCGGGTGGTCGGCGAGCTGCCCGCCGGGCTGGC
>DATADI010000126.1:0-3429 GCA_036258615.1 Thermomonospora sp.
GCGACCGAGGCGGAGGCGCTGGCCGCGCGGCAGGCGGTCGTGACGGTCAGCGTGCGGTGCGCGGGCCAGCACTGCCTGCCCCGGTCGATCGCGTCCGCGTTGCTGTGCCGCCTGTACGGGCGGTGGCCCGACTGGTGCACCGGCATCCGCCTGGAGCCGTTCCGCGCGCACGCCTGGATCGCGGTGGACGGACGGCCGGTCGGCGAGCTGGGTGACATCGCGTACTTCCACACGGTGATGGCCGTACGGGCGGAGCCGTGAGCGGGGTCGCCGTGGTGTCCGCACAGGGGGCGCTGGCCACCGTGTTCGGGTACGCGTTCTACAGCAAGGTCCGTGGGGGCGACCGGTTCCGGGCGTTCCTGACGACCGTACGGAAGCTGATGATGCGGTCCGGGCCGCTCACGGTGGGCGTCGCCGTCGTGTTCGCCGCCGCCGAGGCGGTCGCGGCCGTGCTGGTGGCGTTGCCGTGGACGTCCCGTGTGGGCTTCGCCGTGGGCACGGGGCTGCTGGTGTTCTTCATCGGCGTGGTGGTACGCGCCGTACGTGGTGGCGTGTTCGCCGAGTGCCGGTGCTTCGGTGACCACAGTTCGGTGCTGGGCTATCCGATCCTGGTACGGAACGTGCTGCTGCTGGGCGTCGCCGTCACCGGGCTCGTGCTGGCGCCGGGCGGCGGGGCCGGGCCGGTGGCGACCGTGTGCGCCGCGACGGCGGGGGCGGTGGGCGCGGCGGTGTTCGTCCGGTACTACGACGACGTCGTCACCGCCGTGCTGCTGCGCCTGTACCCGTCCGAGGCCGACCGGCAGGCATGACGATGGGCGACACGATGATCGAGGTGGTCGGCCTGGCCAAGCGGTTCGGGCCGCTGACCGCGTTGCGCGACGTCCACCTGTCCGTTCCGCGCGGCACGGTGCTGGGGCTGCTCGGCCACAACGGCGCGGGCAAGAGCACCCTGGTCAACGTGCTCGCCACGCTGACCCGGCCGAGCGAGGGCACCGCGCGGGTCGCGGGCTTCGACGTGGCCGCCCAGGCCCACCAGGTACGCCGCCGGATCGGGGTGGCCGGGCAGTACGCCACCGTGGACGAGCGGATGACCGGGCGGCGGAACCTGCTGCTGCTGGCCCGGCTGCTCGGCGCGGGCCGCGGCGCCGCCACCGCCAAGACGCGGCTGTTGCTGGAGCGGTTCGACCTGACCGCCGTGGCCGACCGGCCCGTCCGGACGTACTCCGGCGGCACCCGGCGGCGGCTCGACCTGGCGGCGAGCATGGTCGGCGACCCCGAGGTGGTGTTCCTGGACGAGCCGACGACGGGCCTCGACCCGGTGAGCCGGATGACGATGTGGCGGCTCGTCCGCGAGATCGCCGGGAACGGCGCCACGGTCCTGCTCACCACCCAGTACCTGGAGGAGGCCGACACGCTGGCCGACGCGATCGTCGTGCTGTCACGGGGCCGGGTGGTCGGGTCGGGCACCCCGGCCCAGCTCAAGGCCCGGGTGGGGCGGCGCACCATCACCGTGGGCCTCGGTCCCGGCGCCGACCCGGTCGTGGCGCTGGCGGCGCTGCGGCGGGCGGGCCTGGACCCGTCGTGCGACCTGACCCGCCGGGTGGTGACGGTCGCCGGGGCCCGTCCCCGTGACCTGACCCGGGTGGTGCGGGCGCTCGACGACGCGGCGATCGAGCCCGACGAGCTGACGATGACCGAACCGGGCCTGGACGAGGTGTACCTCAGCCTGACGTGCGCGCCGACGGGCCCGGTGCCGGAGCGGTGGCCGTCGTGACGGCGGAGGCGCTGACCCGGGGGCGGGGCTGCGGGGTCACGGCGCAGGTCCGCCACCTCACCGGGCGGGCGCTGCGCCTCCAGGTGCTCGACCCGCACCTGCTGCTGTTCTCCCTGCTGGACCCGCTGCTGATGCTGGTGGTGTTCAGCCAGGTCTTCGCGGGACTGGGGCACGCGCCGGGGTTCCCCGAGGGCGTCCGGTACGTCGACTACCTGCTGCCGGGGCTGCTGGTGACGACCGCGATCCAGGCGGGCCTGCAGACCTCGTCCGGGCTGGTGGAGGAGATGCGGGAGGGCATCGTCACGAGGTTCCGGACGCTGCCGATCCGGATGGGGTCGGTGCTCGTCGCGCACAGTCTCGCCGCGCTGGTGCGGGGGGTGCTGCGGCTGGCGGTGCTGCTGGTCCTGGCCGCCGCGGTGTTCGGGTACCGGCCCGGGGGCGGGGCGGCGGGGGCGCTGGCCGCCGCGGGCCTGTCGCTGACGCTGGGCTGGAGCCTGGGCTGGATCTTCATCGCCCTGGCGTGCCGGCTGGGCCGCCCCGAGAGCCTGCAGGCGGCGTCGGGGCTGGTGATGTTCCCGTTGATGTTCGCCTCCACCGCGTTCACCCCGCTGGAGGGCCTGCCCGCCTGGCTGCGGGTCGCCGCCGGGCTCAACCCGATGAGCCACGGCATCGACGCCGCCCGCGCCCTGTCGCTGGGCCGCCCGGCGGGGGCGGGCGCGCTCCTCGCCGTCGTCGTCGCGCTGGCCGTCGCCGCGCTGTCGGGTCCCCTGGCCGCACGGAGCCTGCGCCGTCGCGGAGGGTGACATCGCGGCGGCCTCCAACCATCCGGGGGTGCTCGGGCGTCTTCCCCGTGACCCCTGGTTGAGGAGGCCCCCGTGGGCGACGGCAGGCTCGAATACCTGGGCGGCGAGAAGGTCACGGACGGCCGGCTCGCCCCCGCGGCGTTCGAGGCGTTCGTCGAGGCGCGCAGGCACCGGCTGCTGCGGTCGGCGTTCCTGGTCACCGGCGACCTGCACCTGGCCGAGGACCTGCTCCAGGAGGCCCTGATCAAGCTGGCGCTCAACTGGACGAAGCTGCGCGGCGAGCCGGAGGCGTTCGTCCGCACCGTGCTCTACCGCGACGCGGTGTCCTGGTGGCGCAAACGGCGGCGGGAGCACTCCACGACCTCCCCACCCGACCCCGGCGTCGCCGACCCCGCCGAACCGGCGGCGCTGCGCGTGCTCTTCGCCGGGGCCCTGGACCGCCTCACCGTGAAGCAGCGCGCCGTGCTGGTGCTGCGCTACTTCGAGGACCTGCCCGAGACGGCCGTGGCGGAGGTGCTCGGCGTCTCGGTCGGGACGGTCAAGAGCCAGACCCACAACGCGTTGCGGCGGCTGCGGGAGGTGGCCCCCGAACTGGGCGAACTGGCCGGACTTGGAGGACAGCAGTGACCGACCAGCGCATCCGGGAACTGTTCCGCGACCTCGCCGAGCCCGTCCCGGCGCCCCGCGCCCACACCACCGCCGACCTGTGGCGGCGTGCGATGCGCCGGCGGCGGCTGCGGCGCGTCACGGCCGCCGCGCTGACCCTGGCGGTGGCGGTCACCGTGGTCGGCCTGACCGGGTTCGGCCAGGACCCGGAGCCGGGGCCGGGGCCGGACGCGGCGCGGTCGCGCC
>DATADI010000127.1:0-3969 GCA_036258615.1 Thermomonospora sp.
AGGAGGTGCCCGCGCTGGCCGCGGGCGCGGACGTGGTCGTCGTCCGGCTCCTCGGCGGGCGCAAGACCTGGCCGGAGGGCGTGGACGCGGTCCTGGCGACGGGCCTGCCGGCGGTCCTGCTCGGCGCGCTGGCCCTCGCGGGCGCGCTGCTGCTGAACGGGTGCGCGGAGGGCTCCGTCGGGGAGTCGCCCGGCCGGGCCCCGGCGAGCGGTGCCGGGGACGCGCCGCCGGACGCGGTACGCCACGGCGGCGCCGTGCTGAACCTCGCCGGTGACGCGCCGCGAAGCGTCCGGCCGCTGCCCCGGACGATCGCGCTGACCTTCGACGACGGCCCGGACCCGGCGTGGACGCCCCGGCTGCTGGAGGTGCTGCGGCGGCACCGCGCGCAGGCCACGTTCTTCGTCGTCGGGGCCCAGGTCGCCCGGCATCCGGGCCTGGCGCGCCGGCTGGTACGGGAGGGGCACGAGGTCGGCAACCACACCTACACGCACCTTGACATGGCGGCCTCCCCGGGCTGGCGCGTCCGGCTGGAACTGGACCTGACCCAGCGGGTCCTGGCGGGCGCGACGGGCCGGAAGACCGCCCTGATGCGCATGCCGTACTCGGCGACCCCGGCGGAGCTGACCGGCCCGCAGTGGCGGGCGGCGCGAGCGGCCGGGCGGCAGGGCTACCTGGTGGCGCTCACCGACCGCGACACCGAGGACTGGGCCGGGCCCGGCGCCGACCGCATCGTCGAACGCGCCGTCGCCGAGGCCCGGCCGGGCGAGGGCGCGATCGTCATGCTGCACGACTCCGGCGGGGACCGCGCCGCGACCGTGGCCGCCGTCGACCGGATCCTCACCCGGCTCACCGCGCGCGGCTACCGCTTCACGACCCTGTCCCGGGCGGTGGGGCTCCCGGCGGCGAACGTCCCCGCCTCCCTCGCCGAACGCACCGTCGGCCGCACCGTCCTGTACGGCCAGACCGCCTCCGGGTGGCTGGTGGACGGGCTGGTGGCGCTGTTCGGGGCGGCGGCGGTGCTGACCGGGCTGCGGCTGGTGTTCCTGCTGGTGTTCGCCCGCGAGCACGCCGTCCGGGCCCGGCTGCGGCGGCGCCGGCGGGCGCGGCGGACCGGGCGGCCGTTCACGCCCTGGGTGTCGGTGATCGTCCCCGCCTACAACGAGGAGGCGGGCATCGAGGCGACCCTGCGGTCCCTGCTGGACACCGACCACCCGGCGCTGCTGGAGGTGATCGTCGTCGACGACGGGTCCACCGACGGCACCGCCGCCATCGTCGCCGGGCTGAACCTGCCGCGCGTGCGGCTCGTCCGCAAGCCCAACGGCGGCAAGCCCAGCGCGCTGAACCTCGGCATCTCCCACGCCCGCGCCGACGTCGTGGTGATGGTGGACGGGGACACCGTGTTCCAGCGCGACACCCTCCGGCACCTCGTCGCCCCGCTCGCCAACCCGTCGGTCGGCGCCGTCAGCGGCAACACCAAGGTCGCCAACCGGGGCGGGCTGCTGGGCCGCTGGCAGCACATCGAGTACGTCATCGGCTTCAACCTCGACCGCCGGATGTTCGACCTGCTGCAGTGCATGCCGACCATCCCCGGCGCGATCGGGGCGTTCCGGCGGCGGGCGCTGCTGGCGGTCGGCGGGGTCAGCGAGGACACCCTCGCCGAGGACACCGACCTGACCATGGCGATCTGCCGCGCCGGATGGCGGGTCGTCTACGAGGAGACCGCCATCGCCTGGACCGAGGCCCCCGCGACGCTGCGGCAGCTGTGGCGGCAGCGGTACCGCTGGTGCTACGGCACGTTGCAGGCCATGTGGAAGCACCGCGGGTCCGTCGTCCAGCGGGGCCGGTCGGGCCGGTTCGGGCGCCGCTGCCTGCCCTACCTGACGATCTTCCAGGTGCTGTTGCCGATGTTCGCTCCGGCCGTGGACGTGTTCACGCTGTACGGGCTGGTGTTCCTGGAGCCGGTCCCGTTGGCGGCGTCCTGGCTGGGCTTCACCGCCCTGCAGGTCCTGGCCGGGGCGTACGCGCTGCGGCTGGACGGGGAGCGGGTCCGGCCGCTGTGGGTGCTGCCGCTCCAGCAGGTGGTCTACCGGCAGCTCATGTACCTGGTGGTCATCCAGTCGGTGGTCACCGCGCTGCTGGGCACCCGGCTGCGCTGGCAGACCATCCGGCGGCACGGCACCTTCGCCGGGAACCTCCCCACCACAGCCGACGTGCCGACACGCCCGTAGACTGCGGGCGACGGCAGGGGAGGAACCCGGTGGGAATCCGGGGCTGTCCCGCAACTGTGACCGGGGAACGACCCCCCAGCGAAGGCCACGGCGTGCTGCGCTGGAAGGCCGGGGGGACCGTGGTGATCCGGGAGCCAGGAGACTGCCCGCCGTCGTGACCGCTTCATCGAGCCGGGGCGCGGAAACCCCGGGGGAGGCATGGCCCATGCGCGTACTGCTGCTGTCCACGGCCGACACCGAACTGCTCGCCGCCCGTGCGGCCGACGCCGGATACGTGACCGCCAACCCGGGGCGGACCGCGCCGCAGGAGGTGCCCGCGCTGGCCGAGGGCGCGGACGTGGTCGTCGTCCGGCTGCTGGGCGGGCGCAAGACCTGGCCGGAGGGCGTGGACGCGGTGCTGGCGACGGGGCTGCCGGCGGTCCTGCTGGGCGGGGAGGCCGATCCGGACGCCGAGCTGATGGCGCTGTCCACCGTCCCGGCGGGGGTCGCCGCCGAGGCGCTGGACTACCTGCGGGAGGGCGGCGTCGGCAACCTGCGGGAGCTGGCCCGGTTCCTGTCCGACACCGTGCTGCTGACCGGCGAGGGGTTCGAGCCGCCCGCCCGGATGCCCGCGTACGGGGTGCACGGGGACCGGCCGTGGCACGACGGCAGGCCCACCGTCGGCATCGTCTTCTACCGGGCGCACGAGCTGTCGGGCAACACCGCGTTCGTCGACACCCTGTGCGAGGCGGTCGAGGCCAGGGGCGCGAACGCGCTGCCGGTGTTCTGCGGGTCGCTGCGCGGGGCCGACGAGGGGCTGCTCGACCTGCTGGGCCGCGCGGACGCGCTGGTCGCTACCGTGCTGGCGGCGGGCGGCGCGGTCGCGTCGGCGGCGAGCGCGGGCGGCGACGAGGACGCCTGGGACGCCGGGGCGCTGGCCCGGCTGGACGTCCCGGTCATCCAGGGGCTGTGCCTGACCACCTCGCGGGAGACCTGGGAGGAGTCCGACGCGGCGCTGTCCCCGATGGACGCGGCCATGCAGGTGGCGATCCCCGAGTTCGACGGGCGGCTGATCTCGGTGCCGTTCTCGTTCAAGGAGGAGGGCCCCGACGGCGTCCCGGTCTACGCCGCCGACCCCGAGCGGGCCGCGCGGGTCGCCGGGATCGCGGTCCGGCACGCGCGGCTGCGGCACACGCCCGTCGCGGAACGCCGCGTCGCCGTCGTCCTGTCGTCGTACCCGACCAAGCACTCCCGGGTCGGCAACGCGGTGGGGCTGGACACGCCGACCTCGGCCGTCCGGCTGTTCCGGCGGATGGCCGAGCGGGGCTACGACCTCGGCGGCGACCACACCCTGTGGAAGGACCCCGGCAGCGGCGACGCCCTGATCCACGCGCTGATCGCGGCGGGCGGGCACGACGTGGAGTGGCTCACCGAGGAGCAGTTGCGGCAGGCCCCCGCCCGGGTGCCGCTGGCCGACTACACGGCGTGGTTCGCGGGGCTGCCGGACGACCTGCGCGAGGGGATCCGCGAGCACTGGGGCGAGCCGCCGGGCGAGCTGTACGTGGACGGCGACGAGATCGTGCTGGCGTCGCTGCGCTTCGGCAACGTGGTGCTGATGATCCAGCCGCCGCGCGGCTTCGGGGAGAACCCGATCGCGATCTATCATGACCCGGATCTGGCGCCGTCACACCACTATCTGGCGGCCTACCGCTGGCTCGACGAGGTGTTCAAGGCGGACGACGTCATCCATCTCGGCAAGCAT